>JAUSJW010000028.1 GCA_030647105.1 Nanobdellota archaeon
GTCATGAAAAAAGAGGTCACGGGGTGGCTTGGGTTCTTTATCTTCACGCTGCTCGTCGCCAGCCCCCTCGCTAATCTGGTGATGATTCTCCGCGGCAGCTCCTCGCCCCTCGAAGTCGTCGAGTCGGTGGCGAGCATCAGCCTCTTCCTGCTTGCCGGCATCTTTCTCCTGTCCCGGACGCCCTACGCGCTATCGTTCACAAAGGTCGTGCTTATGGTGACTCTCGCTGTGGGAGTTATCAGCTGGGCTATGCGCCTTTCCCCCTCCCCTCAGTCTGAGAATCTTTTCGGACTACTCCGCGCTATTTCCTATCCAATTATTTGGCTTCTGTACCTTTCCCGCTCCAAGCGCGTGAAGCTCGTCTATGGCGGCTTGAAGGAGGGCAAGGAGCATACTACTATCTGGCCGATTCTGGGAGCGGTCTACGGAGTCTTCTCCCCGGCGTATGGCATTGTCTTTTCTACTCTCGGGCTGAGGAAGATGGCGAAGCTCGAGAATTTACGCGGTATGGAGCTCTGCATGCTCGGATTGGTCTTCTCCATTGTTGTGCTCGCCATCGCGTTTACGCGTTTCTTATCGTAGCGGTACACCCGGCTAGCGTAGGATGGCGCTAAAAGTTCACGCGAGCGTAAATTTTCCGGATTTTTCTGGCTCAACGTTATTAAGGAGCGGAGCATTGCAGGAACATGGATTTGCTGTGTCTCTTCCTGCTGTGCCCGGTCGTCGAGAACGGAAGCGTGAGCCTCTTGTTCTGCGCTGAAGGAGATTGTGGGAGCCATCTTCAAGAAGCTATCCTCTCCGCGAAGAGTGTCGAGTGCGCGTTCTTTGAGCTGGACTTAGAGCAGGTGGTCGACGCTCTTGTGAAACGAGACGCGCGGCTGGTGCTCGATGGCGGGCAAAAGGGATTGCGACCTCACGTTCGGACGAAGATTGTCAACGGCGCGGGGTACATGCACAACAAGTTCTGTGTGCTGGACGGCAATCGGGTGCTGACTGGCAGTTTCAACCCGACACATTCCGCGAACGAGGAGCAAGACAATGTCCTTATTGATATCTCATCTCCGACGCTCGCGCGGGCGTATCGCGCGGAGTTCGAGGAACTCTGGAGCGGCGTTCCCAGCACGTTCAGAATGCCGCGCCTTACTCTCGGAAACATCTCCATAGAAGCGTATTTCTGCCCTGAGGATAGCTGTTCGTTGCATGTGCAGCATGAGCTCCTTTCCGCGAAGCGTTCGATTGACTTTCTCGCGTTCTCTTTCACGAGCGAGGCCATTGTTGACGCGATGCTCCACTCGCCAGCGCATCTCACGGGTGTTGTGGAGCGCATCAACGCCCATGCGGGCTCGGAATATCCCCGGCTCTCTGGGTTTGGCGTCGATATTTGGAAGGACGGCAATCCTGGCATGATGCACCACAAGACGTTCATCATCGACGACTCTGTCGTTGTCACGGGCTCCTTCAACCCGACGCAAAACGCCGACAAACGCAACGACGAGAACCTGCTAATTATTCGCAGTCCGGAGATTGCGATGCAGTTCGAAGGGGAATTTGAGCGCGTTATGGCTGAGGCCAAATAGGCAAAACTATATAAAAAAACAGGCACGCTTGAGAAGCATGGCTCCTGATTTGGTCATTCTCGGCACCATCGGCATCGACACGTTGAAGACTCCTTTCGGAACAGCTGATAGCGTCCTCGGTGGAAGCTCCATGTACGCGAGCGCGGCCGCGTCCTTTTTCGCGAGGCCTGGAGTGCTCTCTGTCAAGGGTACTGACCTGGCTGAGAAGGAACTGGCGTTTCTCAAAGAAAAAGGAGTTTTGCTCGAGGGCATCCAGACCCAGGGCAAGAATTTCAGGTGGTCAGGAGAGTACACGTTCGACATGAACGCCGCGAAGACGCTCAAAACCGAACTGAACTCGCTCGCGGAGTTCAAACCCACTGTGCCTCTGAGCTACAAAGAAGCATCGTTTCTTTTCCTCGCGAACATGGATCCGGATGTGCAGCTCTCAGTTCTCAAACAAACGCGGCCAAAATGTGTCATGCTCGACACGATGAACTTTTGGATTGAACATAAACGCAAGCCTCTCCTCGAAGCCATCAAGCAATCGAACATCCTCATCTGCAACGACGGAGAGGCACGTGAATTGTTCCAGACGCCAAATCTTGTTCAGGCGGCGCACAAGGCGCTTGAATTGGGAGTCGAGGCTGTCATCATCAAGAAGGGCGAGCACGGCTCTCTGCTCTTCGGGAAAGAAGGATTTTTCAGCTGTCCCGGCTATCCGCTCGAATCCATTCGCGACCCGACCGGCTGCGGCGATACCTTCGGCGGCGCGTTTCTCTCACACTACGCGAAGCACGGCAACATGCGCAAAGCGATGGTCTACGGCGCTGTTTTGGCCTCTTTCACGGCGGAAGGCTTTGGCATGGAGCGCTTAAAGCAGGTGACACGCAAGGAGATTGAAACGCGTTTTTCCGAGATGAAGAAGTTCGGAGAGTTCTAGAAGCAACTTATTTATACGCCGGCACGTTTCAAGACACATGAACCTCTTCAAGCAAGTCCTGCCGGCGCTCGAATCGTCCATCGAGAAGTCCGGCGAGATGCTCGCGTTCTCTTCCGACTCCTCCCTTCTTCCGGTTCCTTTGGACGCGAAGTACTTCCACACTCCGGGGTTCTTCCAGGCGGAGCGCGAAATCACAGCGGTTGACGGCGGAAACGCTGAGCTGGTAAGCGCCGCGCAGCTTTCCTTGCAGTTCATCCGCGTGGCGGCGGTCACCTATCTCGGGAAGCAGCATATTCGAAGCCTTAAGAAAGAGTTCTTCTGCCTCGTGACGACCGATGGCTCGACGTACACGTGCTCCCTGTTCGGAGACGCACCCTTTTCGAGCCTCTCTTTTCCAGCGCGGCTCAAGACCTTAGATGGGCAGGTGACCGACCTTGACATCTCGCAAGTCGGAGGAATGGTGCGGCGGCTCTCTGAACTGAAGCTGGCTTCGGAATTGCCAGACGGTTTCATGGTTATAGACGGGAACTCTCGCTCGCAAACGTCTCAGGAAGAAGCGTTAATCAAGAAGATTCTCCAGCGTACATCTCCGACGGGATTCCTAAGCAAGACCTGCCGATTGCTGACAAAGAACGGGAAGAGCCTCGCTGTCGCGCTGCACGAACTCGGTCCGAAGGGAACGTGGTGGTACCATCCGGTGTTCAAGCAGTCTCCACTGCATTTTGCTCATCTCTATTCTTCCTCCCGTTATGTCTTTGGCCTGGATGTGGCGGAACATGCCGAGAAAGAGAGTTTTATCGCCACGCTCTGCCAGCAGTCCTCTGACCCTGTTTTCTTGGGCTATCCCTATTGCCTCATCGCCGCTGACCAGCTCGCGCGAGTTTCTAACGAGGAGAAAGACTACCTTAAAACACGTATTCTAGCTCAAGTGAAAAACAAAGAAAAGCTGGAGATGCTGCTTTCTACGCTGGATGCGCATGGCGTTCTAGATCGAATCAGGTAGACAACATTTAAATATCCGCCTCAGGGAGGAACGATTATGTTCGATGTCATCTGCGTCGGGAGCTCTACGGTCGATGTCTTCGCCAGAACAGAGTTCTCGGAGCTTGTCAGCATCCGCTCTGTCAAGGGAAAGAAAGCCGAGGAGAAGCTGCTCGCCTACCCTATCGGCGGAAAAATCCTAATTGAAGAGCTTGACTTCACGACTGGCGGCGGAGGCACGAATGTGGCCGTCGCGCTTTCCCGGCTCGGCCTACAGCCCGCCTATTTCGGAGCAGTGGGGGACGACGCCAACGCCGGCCTCATCCTCGATGCCCTGAAAAAAGACCGCGTAGACACGCATCTTGTCGTTTCCAAAAAAGGCAAGTCTGGCTACTCCATCATTCTTGACAGCATCGAGCACGACCGCACGATTCTGACTCATAAAGGCGTCAACAACGATTTGCGCCCTTCGGATGTGAAGAAAGCTGAGCTGAAGGCAAAATGGTTCTATTTCTCCGCTATGATGGAGCAGAGCTTTTCAGTGCTCGAGGACCTCGCGAAATTCGCGAAGCGGTCGGGTATCAAAGTCGCGTTCAACCCCAGCTCGTATCTCGCGGAGAAAGGCGCTGGCTTCCTCAAGACGGTTCTTTCAGCGACCACACTTCTTGTTTTGAATAAGGAAGAATCAGAACTGATTGCTGGAGCTGGCAAGACTGAGGATGTCGCTCAACGGTTACACCTGCTAGGACCGGAATATGTGGTCATCACAGACGGCAAGAACGGGGCGTATTGTAGCTATGATGGAACGATGTACTTCGCTCCCACGCATCATGTCAAGGTTGTCGAGACGACGGGAGCGGGGGATGCCTTCGCTTCGACGTTCCTCGCGGGGTTGATTCTCGGCGCGGACGCTTCGTATTCTCTGGCGCTCGCGACGACCAACGCGGAATCGGTCGTAACGCACCACGGGGCGAAGAGCCATCTGCTGACCCTTCGGGAGGCCACGGCAGTCCTGAAAAAATGTCCCGTTCACGTTACGCGCACCCCTCTCAAACGCTAATCTTTTTAAACAGACTTTCTAGCTATCTATCAAAAAGAGGCCATGAAAGTTTCCTATCCTTCCGGAACGCCAGCGCAAACTTCGGAAACCGCTCCCTTAGGATTCTTCCTTTCAAACAAGAAGGGCGCGTTCTGCTGCTTTGGCATCCCAAGCAGGTACCAGGGCTGGTTTGCGCCTGTCGGCGGCAGATTGGTCAAGATTCTCGACGAAATCGCGCTCCATCCCGAGCCCACGGCGCTGCGAAATGAGGAGGGTGCCGTCATTCGGGAGCGTGGCCCGTTTTTGGAGGAGTGGCACCTGCCTGAAGGCATGGAGGGAGCGGCTTGCATGTTGTCCTCTCCACAGCAGATGCAGTTGCTCTTCGATGTGAAAGCTCCTTATGATTCGCGTGTCTGGGGCCGTTTCTATAGTGTACGGCGCGAGGGCAAGCATGTGCTTCTTGAATTTACCAAGAAGACCGATAGCAGGGAAGATTCCAGCTCCGGAGAAGAAGAATTTTCTCTGTGCGTCGCCATTTCTGCGGGAGCGGGCACTGAAGAGCTTGCCTCGGAATGGGTAGAGCGCGGCTACGCGTTTGATGAAGAGCGAAACAGCCCGCCCGTTTCCAGATATGTGTTTCACGCGATGACTCTCTTTACCGACACTGTTTTTTTCGGAGCGGGGATAACCTCGCGGAAAGCTATCGAAGCCTGTGAGAAGACGGAACGCGCGCTTCGGTCTCTTACCCTTAAATCTGCTCCCAAGAGAACGGCCGCAAAACCGCAGACGCTTTCCAGCTTTTTCCACGTTTCCGAATCTGGCGCTCTCGCGGCGAGGCGCGCGTCGCTCGCGCTCTCAGGACTGCTGCACGATTCGTATGATTCGCGCTCTTCTCGCGCCTCCCGCTCCTTAAACAAGTCTTCTCTCTATGCGGGCCTGCCTTGGTTTTTCCAGGAGTGGAGCAGGGACACGCTTGTTAGCGTCGGTGCGCTGATTTTAGAGAAACGGTACGACCTGGCAAAAGAGCTCCTCATGCGTTACGTGCGCGCGCTGCAGCCTGATGGAACGCTCCTCAGCAAGGAAGGCGGGCTCGTGTCGGCGGACGCCTTCGGCTGGCTTTCCCTGCGCCTCGATAAACTGTTCTCTTCCCTTGAAAAAAAGAACCTGCTTTCGCGATTCTTCAAGAAGCGGGAACTAGAGGAAATTACCGAGCGCCTCGAGAAAGCAGCTTCCGGGCTTTTCCAACGGCACACGCGAAACCATCTCGCGGTCTGCGAAGGCAGGGAAACCTGGTTGGTCTCTATCGAGAGTGGTGGAGCTTGTATCGAACTCCAGGCGCAGCGCCTCCAGCTCTATGATTTTCTCTTTCGCCTGACCAAGAAGAAGATTTACGCCGACCTGCAAGAGAAGCTCCGCGTGCGCGTACGTACGGCGTTCTGGGACGGCGCGCACCTGAAAGACGGCTCAGATGATGCGACAGCGCGGCCCAACGTCTTCATCGCCGCTTACACCTATCCAGCGCTCCTTTCCGCGAAAGAATGGGAGCGCTGCTTCGACGCGCTTTTGCCCAAGCTCTGGCTCTCCTGGGGCGGGCTTTCGACGATTGATGCCTCTGACAGCCGCTTTCATGCCGCTCATACAGGCGAGAACCCTGAGAGCTATCACAACGGCGACTCCTGGTACTGGCTAAACAATCTCGCGGCGCTTGTCTTGTTCAGATTGAATCCTGAAAAATATAAACTCTATTGGAACGCTCTCTTTGACGCGAGCGTGCGAGATATCCTCTGGCAGGGATTCTCCGGTGCGCATTCGGAACTGAGCTCGGCGGCTGAGCAGAAAGCGGGCGGATGCCTCAACCAAGCCTGGAGCGACGCGCTCTTTCTTGAACTGGCTTATGCGTTAGCCGACAAGCGGCGAGACAAACACTTCAAGTAGCGCGGCGACAACGAGAATGACGAGCGCGCCGACGCCCAGGTCGACAGAATCCAGCAAGATGCGCTTGAATTTCTCTGATTTCATGTCATGGTTGATGACCGCGACTGAGATGATACCTCCCGCAAGGCCAGCCATGAAATAGGCAATCATCTCCGGGACGCCGTGAAGGAGGTATCTTGAGAGGGCGGCGGGGATGGCGAGGGCGCCCGCGTAGCTCTTGATGGCGTCGCTGATAGCGACTCCGATTAAAGATGCGTTCCAGCCCAGCACGAAGATGGCGCCGAAACCATAGAGGAACGCGAAGAGGAGGCAGAACAGCAGGACTTTGATATTGTTGAAGAGAATACTCACAAAGGTCCCCGCAAGGTCAATGGCGTGGCCTGTCAGCGGGGAGTTGAGCTTCATCAGCGTGGATTCCTGGACTGAGAAGGCGTCCCTGGCGAGCGCTTCCGGCAGAACGAGGTGCCAGATGGTTGAGCCAGCGACGAAGCCTAGGAAGAGGAAGGTGAAGAGGGCAAGGGCGCGGCCGTGCTCTTTGAGAAGAACAGATTCCTGCGCGATTTCTGTATCTTTCTTCTCCTCGAGCTTGATAACAGCGTACATCGTTGGGACCGCGGCAAACGTCGTGAAGAAGAGCGCGATGAGGCTCGCGTATTCCCGGAAGAGGAAGAGGCCGACAAGCAAGCCGAGCGTGCTGTAGAGGAAGCCGATGAAGAAGAGCTTCCAGGGCGCTTTCTCGCCGTTTACAGGGCTAAGTAGATTCTCGAGGACCATACGCTTTCCTGAACTGATTCCTATAAAAACGTTCCCAAAACCTTTAAATAGGCGGTTCCTCGGAATTGTGGTATGGCTCTAGAATTCCTCGAAGGCGCGATGAAGCTCGCCAACCTTGTTCTGGCGCTGATGGCCGGCTACCTAAGCCTGCATATCTACCACCTGAGCCGCAGGAAAGACCTTTTGCCCTGGAAAATTCTCGCGGTTGCTTTGCTCTTCTTCATGGTGCAGCAGATTCTCGGCGCCCTGCGCGCGTTCAACCTCTATACCCACCCTTACCTCACGCACATCCTTGTGACGATTATCCTCAGCCTTTTGATTCTCGCCCTCTCTCTACAAATCCATTTCACCCTGACGAGGCGCTAAGATGGCGTTCGCGGAATCCCTGGCTTCTGTCGCTCCCCTGTACAATCTGGCGCTGGTGACCATCGTCATCGTCCTTTTCCTCAAATTATTCTCGATCAAAAGCAAGGGCGTGTACCTTAAGCCTTGGAACCTGCTGTATGGTGCGGTCCTCATCTATGTGGTCGAGGAATTGCTCACAGTTCTGAGTAAAGCCGGTATCCTGACACCTCCGCGTATCCTAAACGTCTTCTTTGAGTTCGCGATCATCGGCATCTTTGTGTATTTACTCCTGCTCCAGAAGCAGTCTCTCGAACATGGCAAATAAGCGAGCAGTCTCCCCATTGGTGGCCACGTTCATGCTGGTAGTCTTCGCGCTTATCATTGGCACGGTGGCGATGGCGTGGGGAAAAAATTATGTTCCGGCGGAGATGCAAGAAGCTCCGGACGCGACGCTCTGCATGAGCCTTTCTACGATTGACACGCCACTCAAGGAACTGCAGGTGAAGCACGTCATGGGCCAGATTTCAGAGGAAGAATATTTGAAGCAGGAACAAGCGATTGTGAACTCTTAACCTTAGAACTTCAGCACTTCTCAAGCATAGAAGCGACGTTCCAAATCTGCGTCCTGACATAGGGGGCGAGGTTGTTGTCCTCGCCGATTTCTTCTAAAGAATGCTTAGCGCGGTTGACACATATTGATTGTTCTTTTTCTGCTTTAAGAGAAGTGATGATGCCTTGGAAGCGGGCCTTAAGGTTCTTCGGCACTCCGCCGTCCTCGCAGAGTTCCGAGAGCAGCTCGATGACCTCACTCACTTGCTTGGTCATGATTCATCCCCGCTAGAACCTGCTGTCTGAGCCCCTTGGCTTTGTCCTTGATAGCGTCTTCCTGCCTGTCGATGGCTTTGAGCCGCATCACGAGGGCGCTCCTCTTTTCTTCGACATCGCTGAGAACTTTCTTGGGGTCGGCCTTGACCATGATATTTCCAATGATGCGGTAAGATTCGGTCGCGCTTCCGAGCTCGCCGATGGCGCTCTCGAATTCCGCGATTTGCGCCTGGAATTGCTGTTTCTGCGCTAGAAGAGTCTGGAGGCTCTGCTCATACAATTGCAACTGCCTCATTTTTTCTTCGGTCATGAGAGCTTCTCCGCCTTCTCGATAACCGTCAGCGCCTTGAGGACGCGGTTGAATTCGGTCTTGAGGGCCGTGACATCGGCCGCTGAGATGGCGAACGTGATTTGCTTTGAGCCTTGAGTGATAGCCAGCTTGGTGCGCTCCCGGTCCTCCTGCTCATGCTGGAGAATGGAGAGCATCTCGCCCGGATGTTCTGTCTGGAAACGGATGGAGCACTCGTAGTTCATCTGCTGGCCGCTCATCTCGCCTTGACTTTGGTCGAGATGCTTCTGGGCTTGAAGAGCATTTTGCTTCCGCAATACGGGCAGCGGACTTTCTTTCGGAGATATTCAGGACCGACTTTCTTATTGCATTCCATGCATTTGTATTCGGCCATCTTACTCCTCCTTCTTGCTTTCTGTCTTGAGCGTGTAGGCGCGTCCCGTGAACCTCGCGGGGCACTTGTTGCACTGCCAGATGCCGGCAGCGATACGCTTGACCGCGATCTTGTTGCAGTAGGGGCACTTGTGCAGCTTTCTCTGCTCGGCTTCAATCTTTGCGAAATTCCACTTGACCGTTCGGCCGTAGCGGGCGCCAAAGCGCTTAATCGAATTTAAGTTTGTGTCTGCCATGGTATTCTGATGAACATCTCGTGTAGGATGGGGCCACCCGGACTTTCAGGCGCCGCCATTTGAACCGGGGTCTTCTGGTCCCAAACCAGAAAGGATAAACCAAGCTACCCCATGGCCCCATCGGGAGTGCATTGGAACCTGACTTGCTTTATAAAGCTTACCCTCGGCCGGTTACACCCGGCCAGCGTGCAATGTGCGGCTTTCAGCCGCACGACCAAGTTTGATGTAGGTTCGCATAATCGGGGATCGCCCATTTTCTTCTTACTTCCCTTCCAAAACTCCAGCTAGCAGCAACGGAAACAAAATCGTCGCGTCGCCCGTCACTTTCACTTGCGGAGCGCCAGCCTTGATTTTGCCCCAGGAAACAGCTTCATCGGTGGAAGCACCCGAGTCCGAGCCGTCGTATTCCGCCGCCGTGTTAATGTAGACCGCGAAATCCGCGCCTTCCCTGAAAATCTGCGCGTTCATGCAGAAATGCTTGGATACCCCGCCGCCGAGGCAGAGGACCCCTGTCTTTTCGGCGTTCATGGCGAGTGTGACTATCTTTTGCATATCTTCAGTGACGTCGAGCTGAAAGTCGCGATGGCGTTGCTTGTGGAAGAAGAGCAGATCGCCAAGAGAGCCGTCCATGATAGCCGGGCAGAACACTGGGATTTTATTTTTGTGCGCCCAGTAGAGGATAGAAGACTTGTCATCCATCTTGGAGCCCAGATAGTCAATCAGTTCAGCGGCGGAGATGATTTTTCCTGTCTTTTTTTGTTCTTTGTACAGCTTTTCAAGGAGAGGATTGACGAATTTCTCGAAATAGGCGTAGCGGTCGTCGGGGACAAAGAGGTTGCCGGTGCGGTTGATGCCTTCCTCGTAGAGGAAGCGTCCTTCCGCCTTGAAGGAGCCCAGCACGAACGGTTTGAGGCACTTGATGAGGTCTTCCTCGATGCCGCCTGTCGTCGTGATGAGGGCGTGCACTTTCTTCTTCTCGACCAGATGGCGTATCGACTCCCTGATTCCCGAACTAACCATATTTGACGTGTACGAGAGGAAGATGGTCGCTTTCTCGCGCATCATCGCTTTGGTGATGGTGATGGCTTCCCCGAGGTTTGAAGCCTGCATGCCCGTTGTGCCGTACGATTTGAGGAATCCCTGGAGGTCGAACTTCTCGTTGAAGTCCCAGCCTTTGATTTTCGGGAGGTGGTCCACGTTCGCCGTAGTCTTGGGAATGTAGCCCTTGGAGGATTGTCGCATAGATGATTAGAACCTATCGAGCTTTTTAAAGGTATACGATACGTTTTTATAGCATCCAATGTTCTTGTTTACTATGAATTCGACACTTAATGATTCGGCATAGCGTATTCTGCATACTCTTTTATATTCCTTGACTTATTACTCTCACCATGGCGCTTACTGAAAAACAACGGCACGAACTCAAGAAGTTCCTGAAGGA
>JAUSJW010000037.1 GCA_030647105.1 Nanobdellota archaeon
TACGTGCTTGTTACGTACCTTCCGATTCCTTCCCACATGGGCGAGATGAAGACCAAGCCGACCCAGCAGGCGATTCGCATGCTTTCTGAATCCGGGATTTTTCCCGACTTTATCGTTTGCAGATCGGTCACCGCCCTCGACTCCGTGCGCAAGAAGAAAATCGAGACCTACGCAAACATCCAGTCCGAGCACGTTATTTCCGAGCCGGATATCGACACGATTTATCGCATTCCTCTTGATTTAGCAGCTGAGAAACTGCCTGAAAAGATTCTGGCGGAATTCAAGCTCGAGCCGCGGCAGACTCCTGACTTATCCGCGTGGGCAGAGCTTGTTGAGCGGGTTGCTCATCCGAAAAAGACCGTCAACGTCGCGATGGTGGGCAAGTATGTGGCGACGGGCGACTTCAATTTGTCTGACTCCTACATTAGCGTGAACGAGTCGCTTCTTCACGCCGGGGCTGCGTTGAACTGCAAGGTACACATTGATTGGATTGACGCGAAGAAGCTTGAGGATAAAGCGAATGTCGTGAAATTGCTTAAGGACTATCAGGGCATTCTCGTTCCGGGCGGGTTTGGGGCCTCGGGTGTTGAGGGCAAAATTAACGCGATTCAATACGCGCGAGAGCATAATGTGCCTTACCTTGGCCTTTGCTATGGGATGCAGCTCGCGGTGATTGAGTTCGCGCGCCACGTTTGTGGCATGGACGGGGCGAACACGACTGAAAACGAGAAAGAGACTCCGTATCCTGTGATTGACATGCTCGAGAGCCAGCGCGAAATCCTGAAACACTCAGATTTCGGCGGCACGATGAGGCTGGGCGGCTATGTGGCGCAGCTCAAGAAGGGCACGCTCGTCTTCGATTTGTATAAAGAGCGCATGGAAGAGGACGCTCCGAAGATTGCGGCTTTAGAAAAGGATGCTTCTCAGAAGTTCAGGATTGGCAAGACACCGACTTCCGACGCAGTGATTGAAAGGCATCGTCACAGGTACGAGGTCAATCCGAAGTACATCGAGCAGATTGAGAAGAAAGGCATGGTGTTCTCGGGTTATCACACTAAGATTGACGATACTCAACTGATGGAGTTCATCGAATTGCCGGGCCATCCTTACTTCACGGGCACGCAGGCGCATCCGGAGTTCAAGTCAGGACTTGGCAGACCCGCGCCGTTGTTCTATGGGTTTGTGAAGGCGTGCTGCGGCTTAAAATAAGTCGAGAATCATTTTTCCAGACTTCTCTATCTCGCTTCGAAGCCGTCCGGCGTGGCGGAGCGCGATTTCCCTCGCTAACATCTCGTCTATCCGCTCCTGCGCGCCGCCGCGCCTTTTCGCGAAGCTGATTATCTCGTCTGAAACAGTCCTGCGTTCCTCAACCATCTCCCTAAACGGCGCGATGAACTTACGCCGGTCTGAGGGGATGAACACGCTAGCCATTTTCAGGAACGCCCCGCAGTATTCATGGACGCTGTCATCCTCCATCCCCCCATAGGCGGAGCGCTTCTGCAGCACGTCTCTCACGTGCGCGAACGGTGGGACATGGATGGTCTCGCCTTCCACTTTGAACGGCTCCTGTATGCCGATTTCCGAGGCTAAGACCGTGTACGCCTCTCCTTCAAGCCGCTTCAGGCCGTACTTGATGAGGAATCCCGCCGCAAGCAGGTGCTGGGGATGGTTCATGTCCATGCCGCGCTGCTCGAGCGTACCGTGGGCGTTCACCTTGACGGGATTCCAGGCGGGATCGAGCGTCGAACCATACAAGGAGAGCGTTTTGAGGTTGATTCCCGTTTTCTTGAGAAGCGCTTTCCAGGCGTCGTAGCGGGAAGAAATGATTTCGTGGATGTCGAGCGCCGTCGGCTTATAGTGGGGCAGGCCGCCGAATTCCTCAAGACTCGCGTAGAGCCCTTCGCTATTGTCGAGGGGCGCTCCTCCGCGGTACATGATGGCCCTCGCGTCCTTTCCCAATCGATGCCCCTGATAGTAGGGTGAGGACTGCATAAACGTCGTCAGGACAGGGTCCGCCGCAATCATGAGGTTGTAGCTGTTCACGAATCGCTCTTTTACTCTCAAGTGCGCAATTATCCTGAGCATCCTGAGCTGCGTGTCGAACATCCCACGGGGGAGCGAATGATGGCAGTGGAACCCCGCGCACCGTCCGGCGATGCTCCACTTTCTCTTCCCAAAAATAGCCTCCTGAATCCGGTATCTTGTCTCCTTTCTCATGGCGGGCATCATATCTCCCGGGTAGGTCCCCAAAGGGCATAGGAGCGTTTCGTTTTTTTCGGCGAGGATGAGGGCGGTCTCCATTCCCGCAAGCAGATGTCCGACGGAGAAGAGGGGTTCCCCTTCCGGCTCCCCCACCACCTCGATGAGGTTTTCCGCGCATTCTTTCTTGATTGCCGCGTACTTATGGGGAGGAGCCTGCCTGAGAATGCGGTCCGCGCGGTTCGCGACTTCTCCATTCGCCGTGAGCGTGAACAATTCGGTCTCAAACCCGATGAGCGTCTTTGCCGGACCTGTCATTTTATCATTCTGCCAAGAAAAATTTATAAGGGTGAGTATCTCCCAAGATACCATGCTTCCCGGTTATTCTTTTCTTCTGGAGATGGTAGACCTCCTGGGGAAAAAATGGATGATTCCCCTGCTTTCCCTACTCTATCTCTCCGGAGAAATCAACTTCAGCGCGATAAAAAAACAGCTCAAAATCACCTCGAAAACGCTTTCAACGAAACTGCGGTTGCTCAGCTCCTCGGGGTTCGTCGAGCGGGTTGCCATCGGGAGCCAAATGCGCTATTCGCTGAGCAGGCGCGGAAAAAAGCTAGGCCAAGTTCTTTTTTCCCTCGCGCAGAAGGAATTGGACGGGATGGTTTGAGTTGGTCGAGGGTTCTAAGCAGTAATCTTTTTAAATGACTCCCTCCAGCACCTTATTGGGGGAACACATGGCAAAAGTACTGGTAGTCTTTGGCTCGAAATCCGACGAGACGGTCTTCAACGGCATTACGGACGAGCTCGCGAAGCTCGGCGTGCCTTTCGAGGCGCGCGTCTGCTCCGCGCACCGCACTCCCGACGACCTGCTCGAACTGCTCAAGAAGGATTTCGACGTGGTTATTACGGGAGCCGGTCTTGCGGCGCACTTGCCTGGCGTTGTCGCATCCAAGGTCATCCGGCCGATTATCGGCGTTCCGGTGAATAGCAATTTCGAGGGTCTTGATTCTTTGCTTTCCATCATGCAGATGCCTCCGGGCATTCCTGTGATGTCTGTTGGCGTCGGTAACGGGAAGGGAGCCGCGACGTATGCCGCCCTGATGTTGAAACCCTACAAGGCGGTTTATTTACAAGGGGATGAAAGTGGAAATGCATTCAAGAAGGCCATCGAGACGCTCGAGGAGTTCGGCGTGCCGTACGAGACCAACGCGTCCTTTGAGTCGAACCAGCTCACCATCAAGTTTGTCGGTCTTGACGAACCGGCGGAGAATCGCGACGACCTTATCATCTATGTACCTCTCGCGAAACCTGGCGAAGACAAGGCGCTCGCCTCTCTCAACATTCTCAAGAACTCGCAGAATGGCCTTTGGGTCGGGCTGAACCGCGGAGAGAACGCGGCGCTCGCCGCCGTAAAAATCATGAACCTGAACGGCAGTTTCACCGAGAAGATTAAGAAGTTTCGCAAGACGCAGGCTGACAAAGTGAGGAAGGACGACGCTGAGGTCCGTGGGAGAAAGAAATGAGCGAGAACTTTAAAGTGGTTGTCGTTGGGATTCTCCAAAAGGAGGGAAAACTTCTTTTAGTGCAAGAGGGAGAAGAACACAAGTATGGTAAATGGAATTTTCCAGGAGGCTGCCTCAATGCGTTCGAGTCATTGCACGACGGCCTTCGGCGCGAACTTCTCGAAGAGACTGGTTTTGAAGTAAAACCTGGAAAACTATTTCAAATCATTAGGCATAAAGGATACCAAGGGGATGATGCTACTCTATTTTTGTTTCACGCTGAAATCATCGGAGGCGATGGAAAAGTCCAGGATTCTGAGATTCTCGGCTGGGACTGGATGTCACCGCACGATATTCAACAGTCGCCCGCTCTTGTCTATCCCCATGTGAAAGAGTGCGTCGCCCGTCTCGCGATGAAGAGCCCTCCTTTGATTCTTGACTTGTTCGAGAGTGGTCAACCATGATACCCGAAACCGTGATACGACAGCAGATCCCCCACACGCTGGGAAGCACCGATTTCAAGCTCGAAGAGAAATACAATGGAAAAGTCCGCGACAGATACACCAAAGGGGACAAGCTGGTCCTCATCACTACAGATAGAATCAGCGCCTTTGACCGCATTCTCTCAACCATCCCGTTCAAGGGTCAGGTTTTGAATCAGATTTCCGCGTTCTGGTTCGACCACACCAAAGACATCGTGAAGAACCATGTTATCGCGGTGCCGGACCCGAACGTGACGATTGGAAAAAAATTGAAGATTCTGCCGATTGAGTGTGTCATTCGAGGTTATCTTACTGGGTCTGCCTGGCGCGATTATCAGAAAGGAGAGCCGATTTCAGGGATTGTTCTGCCGAAAGGCATGAAGAAAGACCAGAAGTTTGAAACGCCGCTCTTTACTCCCTCGACGAAAGAAGAAGCGGGTCACCATGACCTTCCGATTTCTGAAGGCGATATTGTGAAGAGGGGCATCATGAGCGCTGAGCTTTTGGCGAAGGTCAAGAAGGCGACTTTGGCGGTCTTCAAGCGCGGGCAGGACATCGCGCGCAAGAACGGCATGATTCTCGTCGACACCAAGTACGAGTTCGGCCTTGACGAACATGGAGAGCTGACGCTCGCTGATGAACTGCACACGCCTGACTCTTCTCGTTACTGGTACGCAGATACGTACGAGGAGCGCTTCGCGAAAGGAGAAGACCAGCGTATGCTCGACAAGGAGTTTTTGAGGCAGTGGCTGATTCGCGAGAAGAAGTTCATGGGCGACGGAGAGATTCCCCATATTCCCGACGAGATTCGCATCGCGGTCGCGCAGAAATATATCCAGGCTTACGAGGAAATTACTGGCAACGCGTTCAAGGCTGAAGTCGGGAACGTGGCTGAGCGCATCAAGAAGAATCTCAAGGGGTACTTATGAGCTTTCTTTCTGTCGCGGTGGAAGCGGCGAAGATAGCCGGCAAAATCCAGCTTAAGCATCTCAATAAAGATTTGCACATCCGGACAAAGTCTTCCGCCTTCGACCGCGTCACTGTTGCGGATGTGGAGTCGGAGAAGGCGATTGTCGCGCATCTCCGAAAGTATTTCCCAACGCACGACTTTTTCGGTGAGGAGGCGAAGTATGCCCGCACTGGCCCCCCCTACGTTTGGGCTATCGATCCCGTGGACGGAACGAACAATTATTCCAAGGGATTTCCTTTCTTTTGCGTTTCTATCGGGCTGACCTACAAGAAGAAGCCGATTGCCGCCGTGATTTACGACGCGTTCCACGACGAGTTGTTCACGGCTGAGAAAGGCAAAGGAGCGCGGCTCAACGGCAAGCGAATGCATGTGAGCGCTGGAAAGCATGTCGTGGAAAGCCTCCTCATCACCGGCTTCTATTACGATCGCGGGAAAATTATGGAAGGAACGATGGAGCAAATGAAGGTGCTCCTCAAGAAAGGCGTTCTCGGCATCCGGTGCACGGGCAGCGCGGCTTTGGACTTAGCGAATATCGCCGCGGGCCGGGCGGACGGCTTCTGGGAGCTGAGCCTCAACACCTGGGATTACACCGCGGGCTGGCTGCTCGTCGAGGAAGCGGGCGGCAAAGTGACAGACAGGAGCGGGAAAGCGCTCGTGTTCGAGAAGAGTTCGATTGTCGCGACGAACGGGAAGATACATAAGGAACTTTTAAGCGTCATTCACTGATCGCCATTTCATCTACTTGAATGAGCGCCATTTCCATTTAATACTCGGCGATATCCGATGACGGTGGGATTGCCAGCATGCGGTATTGTGATAGCTTCCCAACCCAGCTTGGATGCGCTGTTGTTGTAATACGCGCGCATATCCGCTTCAAATCTTGCCGAACTTTCAGGATACATTCTTAAGATGGGGTGCCTTTGGGCAGAATACGTCACAACTTCTTTCATCCCCATTGCTCGCGCAACTCTTTCGGCAATCCCTAGGCCCACTACTCCCATATATGAACCCTCAGGGAGACGTTCTCCACGCATGCTTTGGACCTGTCCAACTAACATTTGTTTGTTCGGATTCAACCAGAATCCAATTCCCAATACTGATCTTGCCGGATCTCTCTCGGTCAGTTTTGGTTGGGCGAGGTCAATCTTATAAACTTCAATATGAAATGGCGCATCATACGCCAGCGTTCCGTGAGCATTTTTTCCGATTCCAAATCCTGCAGCTAATTTGTATCCCGCTAGCCTAACATCTCCTTCATGCCCGGGGAGCTGAACTTTTCCCATATCGATGCCCAATTCAAGGTCTAGTCGTTCCACTCCTTCGAAATTCCCAGCCATATCGCCAAAGAAGAGGCCTAATTTGTCGAGAAGGCGATCATCATCCGTGAATCTTCGCGCATAGGTATCCACCAATGCACGATTCATCTGTACATCCCGAAAAAGAAGAGGTACAAGCCCCACTCCTCTCAATTCCCCCTCTTTCCTTAATGTAACTGGATCGGTCCGAAGTGCATCGAACTTATTTTCATAATACGGATCACGAATATCGAATCTAGGCAAGTCAGTCTCAACCAAATCAAAGATGGTGGAGAGGTCTCTACGGGTGACTACAGAATAGTCCGGATCATCTGATTTCAAGAGTTGAACGACTTCGGCTAATCCGACTCGAAGCTCTCTGAATCTGCCTTCGCACTTGATTTCCAAGCGTTCTCCTTTGGCCATTACACAAGAGGAACTGTCGCCCTATTTAAACTTTACTATTGTAATCACTAAGAAGTAGTGTTCTTTCCATTCATCAGGCACCAGGCGTCTGGTCCATTCAGAAAGACAGCGAGCGTCGCGAACGCAAGGCCGAAGTCGCGCACGCCCACGGCGTTGAAGCCTACTGTGAACACAATGGCGAAGAGGTGGAGCGCAAGGAGCAGCGCTACCGGCCTCACCCAGATTCCAATTAAAAGCAGTAAGCCGAAGACCGCCTCAAAAATACCGTTAGCGATGATGAACGTTTCCGGAGTGGGAGAACTTCTCAAAAATCCGGGAAGAAAGCCTGTCCAATCGGAGGGGCTCATCAGTTGATTCGCGGAGAACCAGAAGAACACGAGCGACAGCGCGATTCTTAGGACAATCGGCGCGTAGGGCTTGTATTTTTCCATCATGCGGGTTTCCTTGCTTGAATCGTATATAAACCTTCTGCGGTCCGTCTTCCTAGTCGACAGGAAAAGCCTTAAAAACCCTGCTCTCGGAACTGCTATCATGGGAAGCATAGACCTCTTCGACACGATTTCTCCTCTCGATTTCCGCTACTACAGCCGCAACACGCAGGCTTTCGAGGCGCTCCAACCCTACCTTTCCGAGACGGGGTTCGTGCGGTACCTTGCGAAAGTGGAATCCGCGCTGGCAAAAGTGCTCGCGAAACAAGGCATCTGTTCAGAGAAAATCGCGAAAGAAATCGAGAAGGCGTCTCTCAAAGTGACCGCGGAAGAAGTGTACGCCGAGGAAGACCGCATCAAGCACAACATCCGCGCCCTCGCCAACGCGATTAGAAACAAGGTGAGCGACGAGGCGAAGCCGTACGTTCATTTCACCTCCACGAGCCATGACATCATCTGCTCAGCGGATGCCGCACGCTTCAAGGATTTCACGAACGCTGTTTTAGTTCCCACTTTGGTGAAGCTTGAGAAAACGCTCATCTCTTTAGCGAGACGGGAGAAATCCACGATTCAGATTGGCAGAACGCACGGACAGCACGCTGAGCCCATCACCTTTGGCTTCGCCATCGCGCAATATGTGTCCCGCTTAGGAAAACGCATTCTTGAAATCAAGGAACGCGGAAACGATTTACGCGGAAAACTGGCGGGTGCGGTCGGCGCTTATAACGCTTCATCACTTCTCATAAAAAATCCAGAACTCTTCGAACAAGACGTACTCTTGCAGCTCGGAATAAAGCCCTCACCTATCTCTACTCAAGTCGTTGAAGCGGAATATTTAGCCGATTATCTGCATGCGGTCACGTCCTGTTTTGGGGTTTTGGCTAACTTGGCGGACGACATGCGCCATCTCCAACGATCCGAAATCCAGGAAGTGGCTGAGGAATTCGGCGCGAAACAAGTCGGCTCAAGCACGATGCCGCACAAGCGCAATCCCATCAACTTCGAGAATGTCAAGAGCATGTGGAAAGCGTTCATGCCCCGCATGATGACACTCTACATGGACCAGATTTGCGAGCATCAGCGCGACTTGACCAACTCAGCGAGCTCCCGCTTCGTTCCCGAGACGCTCGCAGGCCTTTATCTCGCGGCGTTCCGACTCGACAAAGTGATGTCCAAGCTTGTTGTTGACAAAACAGCGCTGAAACGGAACTTCGACCAGAACAAGGAGATGATTGCCGCGGAGCCTGCCTATATTCTCCTCGCCGCGTACAAGCACCCGGACGCGCATGAAGCCATTCGCGAGCTCACGCTCGAGGCGCAGAAAACCGGCAAACCGCTGACAACCTTGATTCTGGGCGACAAAAAACTCGCCCCCTATCTCAAGAAGTTCACAAAGCAGCAGCTTGCGCTCATCAAGAATCCCGAACTTTATACCGGAAACGCGGTGGCGAAGACCGAAAGCGTCTGCAAGGACTGGGAAGACGCGCTGGCAAACCTATGAATATCGCGTTCTATGAACTTGAGCCGTGGGAGCAGGAGCACGTCAAGAAGGCTTTGCGCGGCCACAAGCTCTCCTTCTACAACTCTCCTTTAGGGATGGACAATGTGAGGAAGGATACGGAACTCCTCGGAATCTTCATCTATTCCGAGGTGACATGTGCGCTCTTGGACAAGATGCCCAAGCTCAAGCTCATCGCGACCATGTCGACGGGCTTCGACCATATCGACATCGCCTATGCGCGCTCGAAGGGTGTCTGCGTGTGCAACGTCCCGACGTATGGCGAGAACACGGTCGCGGAGCACACCTTCGCGCTCATCCTCGCGCTTTCAAGGAAGATGTACCCGAGCATCAAGCGCACGCACGAGATGCACAGCTTCGAGACTGACGCCAGCCTGCGCGGCTTTGACCTCAAGGGCAAGACCATCGGGATTGTCGGCTGCGGCAACATCGGCAGGCACGTGCTGCGCATCGCGAAAGGATTCGAGATGAACGTTCTTGTCTTCGACCCGCATCGTGACGAAGCGCTTTCCAAAGGCATGGGCTTCGCGTACGCGACGCTTCCGGGACTTTTGAAGAACTCCGACATTGTTACGCTCCATGTTCCTCTGCTTCCACAGACCAAGCACCTCCTCGACAAGCGCGCCTTCCGGCTGATGAAGCAAGGCGCGTACCTTGTCAACACCGCGCGCGGCGGGCTTGTGGAAACACAGGCATTGCTTTCCGCCCTCACTTCAGGCAAGCTCGGAGGGGCGGCGCTCGATGTTCTTGAGGAGGAGACGAGCATCAAGGAGGAGAAGCAGCTCCTTCATACCGAATTCAAGAATTCTGTGGACCTGAAAGCCGTGCTCGCGGGGCACATGCTCATGAAGATGGAGAATGTGGTTCTCACGCCGCACAACGCGTTCAATTCTTCCGAGGCGCTGCTGCGCATCATCAACACGACGCTCGACAACCTGAAGTCGTACGCGAAAACTGGAAAGACACTGAATCCGGTGGCCTGATGCACGAGACTGCCATAGCGGAAGGAATTATTGTCGAGGCGAAGAAGCACGGTTCGGTGAAAGCGATTTCTCTTGAGATTGGCGAGCTTGCGCACGTGCCTGGCGCTGAGCTTGTCGAATGCCTGCGCAGGCTCGTGGACTGGAAGGTCGAATGGAAAGAACGTCCCGCTGTCGCGTCCTGCGGCTGCGGGTATCAAGGGGCGCCGGTTATCGTCGAGCGGGGCCATGACTTCTTCCTGATTGAGTGCCCGAAGTGCACCCAGGTTCCGGATTTGACGGACGGCGACGAGATTAAACTGGTCGATGTTACGGTGGACTGATGTGCTTGCTTGTTCCGGGAAAAATCGTGGAGATTAAGGGGGATTTGGCTACGGTGGATTACGGGGTTGAGCAGCGGAAGGCGAAGATGCTTGAACCACATTTCAAGGTGGGCGAGTACGCCTTGGTGCAAGGCGGGATGCTCATTGAGCGCGTTTCCGCGAAAGAGGCGGAAGCGGCGCTGCGGCTCTATCAGGCAGCACTGTCAAAGTAACCTAATAATCTTTTTTGTGTACTTCTCTAGACTGCTCCTCTGCTCCTCAGTCATCTTCATTCCCGCGAAGCCCCAGTGCATTGCGACTACATCTCCATGCTCCACGTCAGGGAGGAACTCTTTCAGGTAGACCGCGGTTTTGGTTTCGCCTTCCTTGATAGCGACTTTTTTATTCTCCCTGTTCCCTTCATGCTCTTCGGTTAGGGTCTGCGTCTCAACGATGAGGCTCCCCGGTTCTATGCTTAGTACCTTTCCCCAGGAGACGCGGCAGTTGTCCATATTCTGCAGTGTCGTCGGGACTTTGCCTGACGTGTTGCCCACGCCGACGTAGAACACGTTGAAGTTATGATGCGGAACCATGCCTTCGGGCATTTTTTCAATCAGCCTTTTTCCGAGCGATTCCGGGAGGCCGCGCTGCATGAGCTTTCGGATGACCTTCTTGCATGTTTCCGAAGAGCAGCGCTCCAGAAGCTCATTGCCTATCCAGTACGCCTCCACGACTTTCTCGTCGAACGGGTCTAGATGGTTTTCCTCAGCGATGGCTTGGAGATAAGGCGGCAGTCCTTCAAATCTGAGGAGCTCATTTCGCACGTTATCCTCCTCTTCCTTCTTCTTTTCCTTGCTCTTAGCGTACTGCAAGAACATCTCGTGGGCCCCTTTAGGGCCACAATAGCAGAGGCTGTTGGTGATATAAGAGAACCGCGTGCAGAGTTCGACGCCCCTGCCCTCGGCGCCGCTCATGCGCCTGCTGCCGTTTCGGAAAGGCGGCGAGGCGCCCAGCAGACCGCCGCGACTCCACCAATGATGAGCAGGATGCCGGCTAGTTGGAGCGTGGGGATGGCCGTACCCTGGAACACCCAGACCAGCATGGTGGTGACTGGACTTCCGAGCGCGAGGATGCTGGTGGCTGTCGTCGCGGGAATCAGCTTCAGGCCGTTGTAGAATGTCAGTACGTAGACCAGGAGCAGAAGAGAGGTGACTCCAATCCACCCATATTGCGCGGGGGTCATGCTTCCTACAGCGCTCGCTTTCCCTGTCATGAGGAGGAACAGGAAGATGAACGCCGACCCAAACGCCATGCGGCCAAAGGCGACGACAGTTCCCGGAAGCTCTTTGAGGACGCGCTTCGCGTACACAGTTTCAACTGCCCCTAGGTGGGCGGCGCTGAGGCTGAGCGCGTGGGGCAACGTAAA
>JAUSJW010000015.1 GCA_030647105.1 Nanobdellota archaeon
TCTTTTCTCGCATTGTGTGCAATCTTCCCACCTTTCTGAGCCGCGTTTTTGTTTTCGACAAACCCTTGCGCATTTCGCACCCGAGTGATATCCGTCGTCGCTTTCTCTCCCAGCATATTGAAGATAAGCTGCCAGTCGGTCATGTGATCGCGCAAGTTCTGATTTTTCTTTTGGAGTCCTTTGAATTCCTTGTATTCTTCCACAGTCTTGCCGAACGTCGCCTTGCTAATCTCGTTTGTAAGAATGCCGAAGTCCCGCTGCTCGGAAATGCCGCGGTTTTTCCATTCGTCAGTAAGTTCCTGGCGAATCGCAATTCCGCGCAGGCGCTTGTCTACCCATTCTTTGGGGTATCCCTTCAGTTCATAATAGTCTTTCACACGATTTTGTGCCAATTCAGGATTCTCAATTTCTTGGATACGTTCATAGCCTACCTGAGCAAGCCACTGTTTAAACGGCTCAGCCTTAGGAGAAGGGATAGACTGAATAAGGCGAAAAGCTCCCTTTGTAGAGACACAATTAAGCTGTTGCCGTCCACCAAGAGTATCAATTGAAAGGGGGGTGGCAATTTGCCCCCACCCTTGCTCGAACCCTTCATCTCTCCTTCGCATATCTTTGAGATAGCCAGAGGAATCTTTGGAGTCAGTAAGCGCCGCAACAATATCCACCGCCACAAACCACCATTCGTCATTAAACCAAGTTCTACGAATGTCTTTACCCTGAAAAGCAACCAGCGCATGCTCTTTATCCATAGCCCCATTGAAGCGGCGCTCCTTAATAAGTTCTGCGCGCACATTTCCGGAAAATGTCCAGTGGGGAAAAAAGTCAGAGATCCTCTTTATATAGGACAGGAAGGAAACGCCGCCAAGAGAAAAGCTTTATAAACCAACAGGCAATCCCAAGAACATCACTTTACTGGAAAATTAACAGGAGGAACAGGAAAATGGCAGCAGACAAGAAACCCCATATCAACATCGTATTCATCGGTCACGTCGACGCAGGAAAATCGACCACCGTCGGACGCTTACTCTACGATTCCGGAAACATCGACGAGCAGGCCATGCGAAAGCTCAAGGAAAAGGCTGAGCTCCTCGGAAAGAAGGGCTTCGAGTTCGCCTTCGTCATGGACAACCTCAAAGAAGAGCAGGAGCGCGGTGTCACTATCGACCTCGCGCACAAGCGCTTCGATACTGCGAAGTATTATTTCACCATCATCGATGCCCCCGGGCACAAGGATTTCATCAAGAACATGATTACCGGCGCGTCGCAGGCTGACGTCGGCGTTCTCGTCGTCGCGGTTACGGACACGGAAATCCAGCCGCAGACCAAGGAGCACGTCTTCCTCGCGAAGACCCTCGGCGTCGGACAGCTCATCGTCGTCATCAATAAGATGGACGCGGTGAAGTATGACGAGAAGAAATTCAACGAAGTCAAGGACAGAATCACAACGCTCGTCAAGAGCGTCGGCTACAAGATTGACCAGGTGCCCTTCTTGCCCGTTGCCTCCCTCATGGGCGACAACGTCGCGAAAAAGAGCGCCAACATGGCGTGGTACAAGGGCCACACTATTCTCGAGACGCTTGACGACCTCAAGGAGCCTGAAAAGCCGACCAATCTGCCGCTCAGACTGCCTATTCAGGATGTCTATAATATCACAGGTATCGGTGTCGTGCCAGTCGGCCGCGTCGAAACCGGTGTGATGAAAGTTGGAGACAAGGTCATTGCCGTCCCCGGCCGCGAAGGCAAGGGCGTCGAGGGCGAAGTCAAGACCATCGAGATGCACCACGAGCTGATGAACGAGGCCAAGCCCGGCGACAACGTCGGCTTCAACGTGCGTGGATTCGGCAAGAAGGACATCACCCGCGGTGACGTCATCGGCCACTCCTCGAACGTGCCCACTGTGGCGACCGAGTTCACGGCCCAATTGGTTGTTCTCAACCACCCGACAGTCATCACCGTCGGCTACACGCCGGTGTTCCACATCCACACCGCGCAGGTCGCCTGCCAGTTCATCTCCCTCGAGAAGAAGCTCAACCCCGCGACAGGCGAGGTTGTGGCTGAGAAGCCCGACTTTATCAAGAACGGCGACGCCGCGATTGTGAAGCTCAGGCCCGTGCAGCCCTTGTGCATCGAGAGGCAGAAAGAGATTCCGCACATGGCGCGCTTCGCCATTAGGGACTCTGGCGCGACGGTCGCTGCAGGAATGTGCATCGATCTCGTGAAGAAGGTCTAAAACCATGCAGAAGGCAAGGATTAAACTGGCGAGCATTGATATCGACAAGGTCAACACTATTTGCACAGCAATCAAAGAAATCGCGAACAAGACCGGTGTCGATATGCGAGGCCCCATTCCCTTGCCTACCAAGCGCCTCAAGGTCACGACTCGAAAGTCGCCCTGCGGTGACGGCACTGCCACGTGGGAGCGCTATGAAGCCCGCGTGCACAAGCGCCTCATCGACATGGGCATTGACGACCGCGCCTTGAAGCTTGTTATGCGCGTTCCGATACCTGAAGGCCTTAACATCGAGATTGAGATGATTGATAATTAGTTCTATACTTTTTTAAATTCATTTTGATTCCTTCCTAGATATGGCAATAGAGCTACTCCTCCCCTATTTCAGAGGCGATTATGATGCTCTTCGTGCAAACCCCGAACTAAATCGCCGGGATGCATCAAGGATAGAAAAATGGGTGAAGAGAGATATCCTCCCCGTAGAAGAAGTCGTTTTCTGGACACCCAGTGCGATTCCGGTTCTTGCTGCTGAAACAGGGAGGATAGCCCTTATACATCGAAGTATCGAAAGAGGAAGGGAAACAGACCATAAGGCCAATCTGGCTATCGCAATGGAGAGCGGCCCCCTTATCCTGTATACCCACCTAGATCCGGCTATCCCAATAGAGTATGGACAGCACGTAATGCAAGGAGATGAAATTGGAAGGCAAAGCACACTTAGAAAATATGGAGTTCCGGATGAACATCCAACAAAGTTCCATATGCATTTCGGAGTCTATCGAGACAACAATCAGCCACCTTTAGATGAAATGGTCAGGGACCCTACCTGGATTCAAAGAAGTGAGTTTTCAAAAGATTGGGGAAAATTGGAAGGGTTTACCGTACAGTTTAGGGAGCCGCAATAGAACGCCAATCTTCTGCACCCATCAATTAGACTAAGCTATACCCAATCAGCGTCCGATAGAACGTCGCGTTCTGCAGCACAAACGTCTCAACGAGGGCCCCGACAAGGATGAAGACCACCGCAATCGCCAGCGCGACGAGCGTGTTGCGCAAAACGCGTATCGAACGCTCCCTGCCGAAGCGCTCTTTCAGGAGCCCTTTCGAGATGGCTGCGCCGCTAATCGCCGACGTGAAATAACCGAACGCTTCCAAAAGCATATGCGGGAGGATAATCGCGAGAATCATGAGGAAGAATCCGAGGGGAGACTGCTGTGTCGCGAGCCCGGCGTTCCTCGCAAGGCTGCCGAAAATGGTGCCCCAAACAGAAGCGTTCCAAGTGATAAGTAAAATGCCGCCTTCACCAAGGAAGAATGAGGTGAGAAAAATCACGAGCAAAACAAGGAGGTTGTTGGTGAGCAGGTCCAGAAAGAGCCCCTGGCTCCAGGAGGCCGCCCCCAAGAAGATAGACATCTGGTTTTTGAGCAAGTGGTTCGCGGCGAGCGCTGGCAGGTTGAGCGAAAAGAGCGCGAAGACCAGAAAGACGCCGAGGAAGAACCCCACATAGAGCCGATACAGTGGAAGATGGTCGCGGAAAAAGGTAAGCGGATTAGTCTCTTTCTTGCGCGCTTCGACGTCCTCCCCGGACTTCAGGAACACCGAAAGCGTCGGATAGAACATCAGCGTAACAAGCGCTACGGCAATCAGCGCGGGGTCGTCGGAAAAGAGCCAGAGCGCGATGCCGATGGCGATGGCCGAGTAGCAAGCTCCGAGCAGAAAGCTCAGAACCGGGCTGCGCCGGATGGACGCGATGGAAATGAGTTCCTCGAACATGCCTCCTCCTCGAATTCTTGGCTATTTAAAGGTTTAGAAGGGGCAAAGAGAGAAGTAGCGGTTCCGCATCCGAAATATATATATACAAAGAAAAAAGAGGGAATAAAATGGAAACCCGTAGCAGTTCTGTGTCTATTGTTATCGGACTCATCGCAATGCTGATTGTTCTTGCCGGCTGTGAAACGACCGGAGACGCCGGAAAGAAACAATGCCCGGTGAAATGGGTCTGCTCCAACACGAACACCAAAGCGCATCAGAGCGCAAACTGCGCCCTCACTAAGAAGACAAATTGCAGATATGGCTGCGCTAACGGAGCTTGCCTACCCAAATCCACCCCTCCGCCAGTCATCAGCCCGCCTAACAGGACCAACGCCACGAACCAGACGAATGTGACTCTGCCAAGAAACGAGACGTGGAAACCGAACGTTACGTTGCCCATTAATCGCACGAACACCACGTTGCCCAACATGACGCGGCCTGGAAACGTTACGAACACGACCCCATCCAGAAACGAAACCAACAGCACGTGGACGAATCAGACGAGTGGCTACACAAATACGTCAAACAGCACCTCTTCCTACAATGAAACCTGGACAAACTCGACAGAGTCGGGGAATTTCACGACTCCGCCCAACAGTACCAACACAACTACTCCACCGGGAAACACAACGAACAGTACGAATTCAACAGGCGGCTGAGCAGTTAATCTTTTAAAGCGTCAGAGGTTCTTATGATGAGTTGCCGACGTCGCATAACGGAAACCTTTGCAGGTTTTCGGGATTGAAAATCGTTAAGCGATTTTCAATAACTCGGTATTGCGCAAGCCTGGAAACCTTCGAGGTTTCGAGAAGGTCTCGGAACCAAAGGTGACGAAAGCTTGTTTCCGAAAGGATATTCCCGTTCATCATGGTGAGCCAAGCTCACCAGGAAGTTGGAAAAACGTGCGCCACGGTCGCATAACCTGGTATTGCGCAAGCCTGGAAACCTTCGAGGTTTCGAGAAGGTCTCGGAACCAAAGGTGACGAAAGCTTGTTTCCGAAAGGATATCTCGGTTCAAATCCGAGCCGTGGCGTTTTTCCAACTAATCCGGGTGTCGGTGTAGCCGTTTTCCCGCAGGAGGAAATTCGAGCGTAGTGAGAATTCGCCAGCTAGCGTCGTGTGGCGCATGAAGCGCCACGCCAGAATGTGATGCTAGTCGACGATTCTGGATTTCTCGGAGGTATCGGAACTGGAAGTTCTGATGTGGGAATCCGGGCGTCGGCGTAGATTTTCTTTTTTAGAGGGGCGTTGTAAACAAAAATGTTTAAATACTTAAATGATATTTGCAACTACTACTTTTTACACACTAGACGATAGAAATGGTTGATTTCAGTCCTAAGCGAAAACACCTCGAGGAGGAAGATGGCGATGACCTCGAGGAGATTTTAGATTCTGCCCCCGTCGCGCCTCAAAAAGAGCAGACGCAGCTCGAAACTCCTGACGCTGACCTTCTCGAAATCATTGAGAAATACGAAGGCAGGCTCGCGGAGCCGGCTGAAACGATAACCTACGAGCAGACCGAAGAGCGCCTGTACGCTTCAGGGACCGAGATGACCGCCGCGTATACCTACGAGAACGGCGACGAGAAGAGCGCGTACGTCGAACCTGACACCAACGCTTCCATTATCGCCGAGACCGAAGCCAGAGAAGAGTGGTTCCGTGTCAATGACCCGGAAGACTTTGAGCATGAGGACCCCACGTTCAAGTCGCCGACCACCCAGCAGTACCTGCAGAAACAGCCCCTGCTCCAGCAGCAACTCACACTTCAATAGGTTTTTAAAAGCCGCTTTCTTTTCGTTGTGAATGGATCTTGACGCCTGCATCCGGAAATATGCGCTCCAAAACGCGGTGAAATTCTCAGGCAAGGCGAACCCGGGAGCGGTCATCGGGAAAATCTTCGCTGAGCACCCGGAATCAAAGAACAATGCGAAAGAAGTCTCCGCTCGCATCCAAGCTATTTTGAAGGAGATTCACCAGCTGTCTGTAGAAGAGCAGCACGCCCAGCTTGAAAAGCTCGCCCCGGAGCTCCTGGAGAAGAAGCAAAAGGAGGAGCGCGACATCTTTGAGTTCCTCGGCTGCAAGGAAGGCGTACGCACCGCGTTTCCGCCAGGCCCTGAAAAGTTCCCACACATCGGCCACGCGAAGGCGATTCTGCTCAATTACCTGCTCGCGAAGCAGTATCATGGCAAGTTCATCTTGAGATTTGAGGATACGAACCCCACGACCGTCAAGCAGGAATACTACGCGGCTATGCTCGATAACTTCGCCTGGCTCGGCGTCTCCTGGGACGAATTGCTCTACGCTTCTGATTTTATGGAGCTGTTTTATGAGAAATGCGAGGAGCTCCTCAGGAAAGGCTTGGCCTATATCGACACCGCCCCGCAAGAGGAAATTGCGCTGAGCCGGGAGAAAGGAGTTCCGACAAGCAGCCACGCTCATTCCATTCAGCAAAATCTTCAGTTATGGAAAGAGATGCCCAAAATGAACGCGGGCTCCGCCATCGTACGCCTCAAAATCGATTTGAAGCACCAGAACTCGACCATGCGCGATCCGACAATCTTCCGCCTGGTGGACGAGCCGCATGCGCGCCAGGGCACCAAGTACCGCATCTGGCCCAATTACGATTTCCAGAACGCCATCATGGACGCGCATTCCAATATCGACATGCGCATCCGCAGCAAAGAGTTCGAAATGAGAACCGAGCTCCAGCGCTGGATTCAGGAGCAGTTGGGCATAAAAATCACGAAAACCTACGAGTTCGGCAGATTCAACATGACAGGAGTTGAGAGCTCAGGCCGCGTTATCCGGGAAAAAGTGCAGAAAGGCGAGCTTGTAGGCTGGGACGACCCGAGCCTCACGACCTTGGTAGCGCTCAGAAGGCGCGGATTCGTTCCGGAAGCCATCAAGAATTTCGTCCTTTCGACAGGGATCTCGAAAGCGGAGGCTACGATGGCCTGGGACGACCTGATTGTCCAGAACAAGAAGGTCATCGACCCCATTGCGAGGCGCTATTCTGCTGTTTTTGACGGCGTGACAGTAGAAGTCAAAGGCGCTCCCGCAATCAAAGGCGAATTGAACCTGCATCCCGACGAGAAGAAAGGCGGACGCCCATTCGATACGCACGGAAAGTTCATTCTCGCGAAGAAGGATATCGATGCCATGGAAGAAGGCGAAATCGTCAGATTGATGGACTGCCTCAACATGAAAAAAGAGAAAGGACAGCTCGTCTTCCACTCAAAATCGTTTGACGAGTTCAAGGGGAACGGGAAGAGAGTCATCAACTGGCTGCCAGAGAAAGACAACGTCGAGATTGAAGTCCTAACGCCTGAGAAAGAGCTCCTCAAAGGCGTCGCGGAAAAGAACATCCTAAATGTCAAGGTCAACGAAGTCATCCAACTCGAAAGATTCGCGTTCTGCAGATTAGACAAGAAAGAAAAGGAAAAGCTCTGCTTCTGGTTTACGCATAAATAGGTTTATATAACCCTCCCACAAAGGAGGGTATATGGCGAAAACATTAATTGTCGCGTCCCGCGTAAAAGACCTCGCAAAGTGGGAAGGCAAGCCGCTCAACGTCAGCTCGCAGTTCTCAACCGAGCTCACTAAGAAGACCGAGCAGGTGATTGCCGAAGCGTGCAAGCGTGCGGTCGCTAATGGCCGGACAACCGTGATGCCGAAAGACCTGTAATTTTCTCGCGCATCGAATCCATTTTCTCCTTAATAGAAGCCAAACGATCAGTGTTGGCGTCCGGGCTCTGAGACAGAAGAGTGTATCCTTTCTCCAAAAACGCGAGCTGCTCCTGCGCGTCCGCGAGAACCGAAGATTTGGTAAGTTTCTGCGGCGCGGGTCTAGGCTGCTCGAGATGCGCGGAAACCTCCTTGCGTTTGACGCGCAGCTCAGCCAACTCCCGTTTGATGCGCGCCAGCTCCTTTTCCCGCCGGGGCTTGCTCTTGCTCGTTAGTTTCTGCACGTCGTGTTTCGCTTTCACGAGGTCATCAATGCGCGTACTCATCGTATGAATCTGCGCGCTCAGTTTCCTGGCTTGCTCTAATGTCTCGACATGATGCTGGAGAAAATGCTGGGCGGTCTCGCCTTCAAGATAATGGCGCGTCACATTGGCGAGATGCCAGAGAAACCGCCTAAGCCGCGCGGAACTGACCTGCTCCATGGCCTATTTGCGCCAGAGGCTGCGCCGTTTCTCAGGCTGCCCGAGCGGTGGAAGTCCAGGTGAAGACCCGAAAGGCAGTGGGGGTAGACCCATCTGGCCGGTCAACGGAGGCAAACCCTGCGGCGGCATGCCCGGAGCGCCGAACTGCGGCATTCCGAAATCCATGCTCGGCTGTGGAGGCATACCCGGCGGACCAAAGTTCATCCCGAAAGAAGGAGGCGCTGTGCCCGGTTCAGGGAAGGGCGAAGGCATGCCCTGCCCTTGGGGCGCTTGTTGTGGCCGATTTGAGGGGGCGGGAATGCGTTCTTTCACCAAGTCAGAGAGCGCAATCATGCCCTCCGCGATAATCTTGTTCTGCTCGATAATCTCGTTGAACTTCTCCATCATCGGAGCGAGATGGTCTTCCATGCCTTTCTGCTCCTGGTCGTCCTTCTTCATGTCCGTCGCTGCGGTCTTGAAGAGCTCCAGCATGGATTGCATACTGGTCGTAAGCGTGTTCATAGAATTGTAAAGCTGCGCGGAATCAATGCGGGGCTGCTGCCTCGGCTGCTCTTCCCCATAGGACTCAAGGTCTGCCATTATTTCCCTCTTTTTGGTTCATTCGAAGGAAAGCGGTATATAAATGTTGCTACAGGGGTTTGGGAAAGATGAAAAGATTGTTATAGTATAAAAGAAACAGAATGAATATGGCAACAAGTTGCACCACAGATGGGGGCCTCGCCAGTTATGATCCCGACCCCTTTGCGTTCGGAAGAGCGATGAGGGATAGTATTATGGCGAGCGGAGCGAAAGGCACCGATTTGGTAGGGTTAATGCGAAGGACACTTGTGCCGATTACAACTCCAATGGATTTAGGGAGTGTAATTACAGAAGTGGTAGCGATGACGTCTCAACTCATGCATAATGCTTCAACGGCGCGTCCGGAGGAGTGGGGTGCGAATACTGCGCTTATGGGGGTAAGGTATCATGCAGCGTATGCGCCGTTCATCGAAAGGGCGCTTGAAGAGGTTGGAAAGGATTCCGCGTTAGGGCACGTACAAGAACGATTTTTAGCCGCGTATGAGCAAGCGGCGAAAGCCGCAGGATTACAAAGTGGAGTTCCAAAAGCGGCCTAAGTCAGAGGACGCACGGCAATCGTTGACGGCGCTCTCCTCCCGACAACAGGGCCATCCCTCACTTCAAATCCTGCCCCTTTCAAGTTCCTCCTTACGTTCCCGGCGCAAGAATAGGTCGCAAGAATCGCTCCAGGTTTCAATTTCTTGAAAATCTCGGAAAAGAACTCCGCAGTCCACAACTCAGGATTCTTCTTTGGGGAGAACGGGTCCAGGAAGCACGCGTCGAAGACGCCTTCGACCTCATGAATAGTTTGAGTCGCGTCCCCTAAAATGAGTTTTAAGTCACAAGAAGCATCCGAGTAAGAGTGTTGTGCTGCGCATCGTTTGACTTTTCCATAAGAATCTTGTAATTCAAGAGGAACTTCGAGTGTTTGCACCTGTTTCAGGATTTCGGGATCGTTTTCAAGGGAAACAACGGAGAGATTCTTAGCATATGAAAGTGCGACCGCGACATTATACCCCAATCCGAACCCGATATCAAGAATCCGCATCCCGTCCGCAATCTTGCAAGGCAAAACAAACTTCTTTTGAGCCTCTTCCATCGCCCCGGAAGTCGACTTGTACGTTTCGCCATACTTCTCAGAGTAGAAGGTCGGAGAGCCATCGCCCGTGAGCACCTGTTTCATAGCAAAAGGAAATGCGCAAAGCTTTATAAAGAAAGCCCCACCTTTAGACGATACAAACAGGTGAACAAGAAAGAGTGGATACCGACGGCAAGGTCCGTTGGATATGCGCCAAGGCGTGTATCAGAACAGGTATGGTACTTTTTCTAAACGAACATGGCATTCCGAAAATTAGGCGTAAATGAAGCATTAGCAAAAGCGATTGAGGACCTCAAGTTCGAGGCTCCGACAGAAATCCAGGAAAAGTCTATTCCACTAGTCATCGAAGGCAAGGACGTCATCGCCGGCTCCAAAACAGGCTCAGGAAAAACCCTGGCCTTCGCGGCGGGCATCATGCAAAAAGTCGTGCCGGGGCAGGGCGTCCAAGCCCTGGTCATGACGCCGACGAGAGAGCTCGCCGAGCAAGTGGCGAAGAACATCAGCACGTTCTCCAAGTACCAGCCGATGAATGTAGTTATTGTCTACGGCGGAGTCTCCATCAACCCGCAGATTGACAGCATCCCGGATGCGGACATCGTTGTCGGCACTCCTGGAAGGCTGCTTGACCACCTTGAGCGTGGCACCCTCAAACTAAATAAAATCAGGATTCTGGTCTTAGACGAGGCCGACCGTATGCTTGACATGGGCTTCATCGAAGATGTCGAGCGCATCATTCGTGAATGCCCGCAAGACAGGCAAACGCTCCTCTACTCCGCGACCATCCCGCCTGACATCGAACAGCTCACCAAAAAGTATATGCAAACTCCCATCAAGGTCAGCGCGGGAACGCAAGTTGACCCGAGCCAGCTCACGCAGGTCTATTACACGGTTCCGGACAACCAGAAGTTCTCCCTCCTGGTCCATCTCCTCAAGCAGGAAAGGGGCGGCCTGGTCATGGTCTTCGCCAACAGCCGTCGCACGGTGGATTTCATCGAAAATAACCTGCGCAAGAACGGGATAGAGGCAGAGGCGATGCACGGCGGACTCTCGCAGGCCAAGCGCTCAAAGACGCTGGATAAATTCCACGATGGAAAGACCTATGCGCTCATCTGTACGGACGTCGCGGCAAGAGGTCTCGATATCCCGGGCGTAACGCATGTCTACAATTATGATATTCCAAAAGAGAGCAAGCAGTATATCCACCGCATCGGCAGGACGGCGAGGGTCGACAATCAAGGCAAGGCCATCAATCTGCTCGGCCAGCGGGATTTCGAGAATTTCGACCGTGTCCACCGGGACTATAGATTAAACATTGAAAAGCTCGAACTTCCTGTCGTCGAGCGTGTTCGCGTCGAACCGTATGCGCGAGATGAGGGCTTTGGCGACAGAAGAGGAGGACAGGGCGACCGCAGAGGCGGATTTGGCGGCGGAAGAGGCAGAGATGACCGTTCGCGAGGAGACCGCCCAAGAGGAAGTTTCGGCGGCGACAGAGGCGGACAGAGAGGGAGCTTTAGGCCTTCAGAGCCCCGCCAGTCAAGCGGAGAGAGCCATTCAACTCCCCAGCAAGGGGGCCATAGGCCGCCGAGGTTTGGGAGCGCGTGAGGAAATCGTGTTAAGGGCGCTCAAGCCAGGAAGAGTAATCGTTTTAGAAGGGATAGAGGGGAAATTCTTCCAAGCCCTTAGAGGGATAGAGGACAGGTTACGAGGCGAGGCAATTGGAAAGGTGCTTAACCAACTTGAAGATAAGGAGGATCCAGGGTACACTAGATTATTAGGCTTCTGGGATACGCTCCGTGGTGCTCCACTCTACGCAAGAACTCAAGCGATGGCTGAAGAAATAGAAAGAGATACGAGATTGTATGGGGTTGTAGAGAGAGCTATGAGGGAGGCATTTAAGAGGTGGGATCAAGAGATGGATAACCCTCAACGGAGCTATGGAACCAGAGAGTTTAAATAAAACGGTTTTTTGAGGATTCCCATGACTGAATCCGATTACGGCGCGCGTGAAGAGAAGGCGGTAGCGGCCATCAAGAAAGCCATTCCAGCTTCGCTCAAGCGCGACATGCACCCGCTCAGCAAGGGCATGTTCTGCGAACTCTACGAGAACGACGAAGTCTTCCCGAATCATTTTCTCGCGACCGCTATCGACGGCGTCGGCACCAAGGTAGTTCTTGCTGAAGCCATGCGCAAGTATGACACCATTGGCATCGATTTGGTCGCCATGTCCGCGAACGACCTCGCGACCTTCGGAAAAATGTCGCCCTTCATGTTCATCGATTATCTCGCGGTAGAGCATAAAGTGGAAGAGGAAGCGCTTACCGGCGACATCATCAAAGGTATGGTCAAAGGCCTCGAGCAGTGCGAAGCTTCCGGCATTTTCCGCAACTCCGTCCGCGTACATTTCGGCAAGGGAGAGACCGCGAGCGTGGACGAGCTGATGTCGGGCATCAGCGAGGGCTACGGATTTGACCTCGCGGGCGGCATGATTGGCTTTGTCCCCAAAAAGGACTTCGGCTTCAAAGTCAAACCCGGACAGAAAATCATCGCCCTCCCTTCCTCAGGGCTGCACTCCAACGGCTACACGGACGCCAGACTCAAACTCTTAAAAGGAGAATTCGAAACAAGAGAGAAGTTCCGAAAGCGCTACACCGGCAAGTACAAGCTCGACGACGCGTTCGAGGGCTCCACCATCGGAGAAACGCTCCTCGCCCCCACAAAGATCTACGTTCAGCAGATGGCGAAAATCTCAAAAGAGTTCAATGTCCAAGGCGCGAACAATACGGGTTACGGCCTCAAAAATCTCAACCGTATCACCGGCAAGTTCGAGTTCAACATCACCAACCCGCTCACTCCGCAACCCATCTTCAAGCTCCTCCAAAAAGAAGGCAAGTTCACAAAGCAGCAGATGTACACAAAATTCAACATGGGCATGGGCTTCTTTGTCATCTGCGAGAAGGAAGACGCGGACGACATTTTGCAGGTCGCGAAGGAAGGCGCTATCGTCGGAGAAGTCAGCGCCGCTCCGTCGACAAAGGTAGTGATGGGCGGAATGGACTTTGTGGGATATTGAACAAAATTCTTAAGTTTTAGCCTTTAATTCGCCAAGATTTATGCGAAAACTATTTAAACAAAGATAGGACCAAAAGCAATGTTCTGATTCAGGAAATAACGTCGGGGAACCATGTCAGACTACACAACGGAAAGCAGCATCAAAGTGCTGGAAGGGCTGAGCGCGGTGCGCAAGCGCCCGGGCATGTATGTCGGCTCGACCGGCCCGAGGGGCCTGCACCACCTCGTCTATGAGGTCGTTGACAATTCCGTCGATGAGGCGCTCGCGGGGTTCTGCGATATCATCACAGTCATCATTCATGCGGACGGCTCAGTCTCGGTGCGCGACAACGGCCGCGGCATCCCAACGGAAATCCACCCGCAGTTCCAGATGTCTGGCGTCGAATTGGTCATGACCAAGTTGCACGCCGGCGGGAAGTTCGACAAGAAGACCTACAAGGTGTCTGGCGGCCTGCATGGAGTCGGCATCTCGGTCGTAAACGCCCTCTCCGCCACGGTCATCATCGATGTCTTCCGAAGCGGCCGCCATTTCCGCCAGGAATTCAGGAAAGGCGACGCGGTCTATCCGCTCAAGGATGTCGAGGCGTCCGCGGAAAAAGGCACGCTGGTCCGCTTCTACCCCGACGGAGAAATCTTCGAGACCCTGGAATTCAACTTCGACACGCTCGCCTCCCGCCTGAGAGAAATCGCTTTCCTCAACAAGGGCATCCGCATCTCGATTCTGGACGAGCGCTCGGGCCAGAAGCATGATTTTCATTATGAGGGCGGACTGCTTTCCTTCGTGCAGTACCTCAACACCAACAAGAACCCCCTCCATCCGGTCATCGCCTTCGAGAAGGACGTGAACGGAACCATCGTTGAGGTAGCGCTCCAGTACAACGACTCCTACAACGAGAACATCTTCTCCTTTGTCAACAATATCAATACTATCGAGGGCGGCACGCACCTCATCGGATTCAAGACTGCCATCACGCGCGTCATCAACGGCTACGCGCAAAAGAAAGAGGATCTCAAGTTAGTGAGCGAGGACGCGAGGGAAGGCCTGACCGCTGTCATCTCCATCAAGGTGCAGGAACCACAGTTCGAAGGCCAGACCAAGGCGAAGCTCGGATACTCGGACGTGAAGGGCATCGTGGAAAGCGCTGTCGTCTCGAAGCTTTCCACCTATTTCGAGGAGCACCCATCCATCATCAGGCTCATCGTCGAGAAATGCCTCACTGCGGCCAAGGCGCGCGAGGCGGCGAGGCAGGCGCGCGATTTGACGCGCAGAAAGGGTGCCCTGAACTCGCACGCGCTACCGGGCAAGCTCTCCGACTGCCAGGAAGAGAATCCTGAAAAGTGCGAAATCTATCTCGTGGAAGGCGACAGCGCGGGGGGCTGTTTTTCCGGCGATACGGAAGTTGCGCTTGCTGATGGGAGAAATCTGAGTTTCAAAGACCTGGTTACAGAACATTCTCAAGGAAAGGAGAATTATTGCTACACCTTACGCGCGGATAGGTCAATAGGCATCGCGAAGATTGCCCATCCCAGAGTGACCAAGAGGCAAGCAGAGGTTCTGAGGGTGCATCTCGATTCAGGAGCATCCATCGTGAGCACCCCCGACCATAAATTCCGACTTGTGGATGGAAAATATAAAGAGGCCGGGAATCTTACCGTAAAAGATAGCCTTGCTCCATATTCTCAAGAGGAATCGGAACAAGAAGACGGAATAAACATTCAAGAATCAAATACACAACTACTCTTAACCAGGGTATCCCTGTTAAGCCACAAGATTACCCATATTGAACAATTAGAAGAAAAAATAGATGTGTACGATCTCGAGGTTCCATTTACCCATAACTTCGCTCTCGCTGCGGGCATCTTTGTGCATAACAGCGCCAAATCCGGTCGCGACCGAAAATTCCAGGCTATCCTTCCTCTGCGCGGAAAAATCCTCAACGTCGAAAAGGCGCGGCTCAACAAAATCTTCGAGAACAACGAAATTATCACCATGATTACGGCGCTCGGCTGCGGCATCGGCGAGGAGTTCGACACTTTGAAGCTGCGCTACCACAAGATTATCATCATGACCGACGCGGATGTCGACGGAGCGCATATCCGGGCGCTCATCCTCACGTTCTTCTTCCGCCATATGCGGCAATTGATTGAGAAAGGCTACCTCTACATCGCCCAGCCCCCGCTCTTCCGCATCAAGAAAGGCAACCACGTCGAGTACTGCTATAACGAGAAGGCGCTCGAGGAGACGCTCTCCCGGTTGGGCAAGGAGCAGGCGGGCATCCAGCGCTACAAGGGCCTAGGCGAGATGAATCCCGATCAGCTCTGGGAGACGACGATGGACCCGGAGCGCAGAAACACGCTGCAGGTCACGATGAACGACGCCATCGAGGCCGACAAGATTTTCACGCTCCTCATGGGCGACGAAGTCGAGCCGAGAAAGCACTTCATCGAAACGCACGCGCACGAAGTCGCTAATTTGGATATCTAAGTTATCTAAATCTAACCGTAACCAAACGGGAGTCTAAACTGATGAGATAAGTAAGGGCGCACTCATAATCGGGAAGAGTAAGCTCGCGTTTTCCAGAAGAGTGGCGCACGGATGCCCAATAATGCCCTCGATTTAACGCGATAACAAGTGAGGGGGCGATAGGGAGGCTGAGTTCAGTAGTGGCGGCGGGAAACTCTTTCAAGAGGCGATGTTCAGATATAGGGGCCTCATTCCCACGTCCCAACGCCTGGACAAGATAAAGGAGAGAAAGAGAGGCCTCGGAAAAAGAAGGCTGCCTATCATGGATAAGACGAATTGTATATCGCTCATTAGCATACCCAACATGCGCTAGAAACGCCTGATGTGATTCACTCAAGTAACCAAGAAGTGCCCGTAGTCTAGATTCATAATTAAGTTGGGATACCCGGACTTGCTCCTTGGCGACAACAAGAGTCCTCATTTCGGAGGGAAATTTGCTTAACTTTCGCTGTTGGTTGACGGCAGAGTCGACAGCCCGCTCCAGTGTCCGGGCTACTTCGACAAGATTTGCAAAGTGTGAACGACGAACGGGCATAGCCTCCCAGAATCCGCGACGCTATTTAAATTTTATCACTAGGTGGTAGTATTGATACGCTGGCAAAAGTTGAGGAGTTAACTTTATAAATCAACTCAGAGTCCTTAGAGGGATGGCAACAGTAGTCAAAAAGCGCTGGTTCAAGATCCTCGCTCCTAAATACTTCGGCGAAAAGCTTGTGGGCGAAGTGCCCGCGGTGGAGCCGAAGGCGCTCATCGGCAAAATCCTTACCGTCAACCTGTTCACGCTCACAGACAACATCAAGCGCCAGAACTTCGAGGTCAGCCTGATTGTCGACACCATCCAGGGCGACGAGGGCCACACCTCAGTCGTCGCGATGCGCATGATTCCCACGTCCATTCGCCGCATGATCAGAAAGGGTAGAACGCGCCTCGACTCAACAGTCAGGGCGGTCACCAAGAAGGACGAGGTCGTCACCGTAAAACTGCTTCTGGTCACCAAGAAGAACGTTCGCGGCTCAGTGTATCACGCTCTCAACAATGTCACCAAGAATTTCGTGGCGCGCTATATCGCGGCGGGCGAGTTCGCGGTGCTCGGAGACGAACTGGTTGATGGCAAAATCGCGCGCGACCTCAAGGCGAAGGTCAACAAGATCTATCCCTTGCGCAGCTGCGACATCCGCGCCTTCAAGCTCGAGCGCACCCTCAAGGCCGCCGACATCCGACGGATTAAGGAAGACACGGCCAACCTCAAAGAGGAGGTCGTCGTCGTTGAGGAAGTCATTCCCGAAGAAGACGCGCCAGTAGCGCAGGCGTAAGTTTCTACTCTTTTTATCACAATTTCTTTCTTGAGTTCTTAAAGAAAGGTATATAAACGGCTTTCGAACCTCTTGCGCTCAGAGCCCCGTAGTCTAGCGGTCAAGGATAGAGCCCTCTGGAGGCTTTGACCCCAGTTCGAATCTGGGTGGGGCTATTTATTTTCTAGTTTATTAAAAGAAGAAAAAGAACTAAAGCAACTGCCCCTGGCTCTCGTTGTACTTCTTCATGAGCCGTTCGACAACGATATTGGGCGTGAAGCCTTTCCTGCCGCACTGCCGGATAAACTCGTCATAAACGCCGCGGTCGATGTTGTAGTCAATTTTGAATTTCTGCGCGCCTTTAGGGGTTGCTGCCATAGTTTCACCTGCTCATCGTCCAATCGAGCCCCTATATAAATTTGTGTGGTCCAAGTCCGATGGCTTTAGTCGGTAGTTTATAAAGGACAGGTTTATATAGTCCATGAGATTAGTAGACGATATGACATTCGCAACACTCAATCTCATCGAACCGCTTCAGCGGGCGCTCTCTAAAGAAGGATACACTACCCCTACACCAATCCAGATACAAGCTATTCCACCTCTGCTTGAAGGCAGGGATGTTGTCGGCATTGCCCAAACCGGAACCGGAAAAACAGCGGCCTTCGTGCTGCCCATGCTCCAAAGGATGACACAGGACCACAAGGTCCCGATGCGCAATTCTCCGAGAGTGTTGGTGCTTGCGCCGACAAGAGAATTGGCCGCCCAAATCGGACAGAGCTTCTCGGCCTACGGACGTTTCCTGCGATTCAGGCACACAGTCATCTTTGGCGGAGTAGGGCAAGGCCCTCAAGTGAACGCGCTCTCACAGGGTGTCGATATCTTGGTAGCCACGCCGGGAAGGCTCCTCGATTTGATTGAGCAGAGGTATGTGAAGCTCAGCAATGTTGAATTTCTGGTCCTCGATGAAGCGGACAGGATGCTCGACATGGGGTTCATCGTGGATGTGCGCAAGATTGTCGCGCTCGTTCCGCAGAAGCGCCAAACACTCTTGTTCTCAGCGACGATGTCGCCGCCAGTCACCCAGCTCGCGAGAAGCCTCCTCAAAGACCCTGTCCGGGTTGAGGTCACTCCCGAGAAGATGACCGTCGAGCGCATCGAGCAGAAAGTACTCTTCGTCGACGAGGACAAGAAAGGGGAGCTGCTCCTCGGGCTAGTCAGGCAGGGGCACCTCAAGTGCGTCCTCGTCTTCACGCGAACGAAGCACCGCGCGAACAAGGTCGCGGAGATGCTCGAGAAGAGCGGAATCAAGGCTGACGCCATCCACGGCAACAAATCACAGAGCCAGCGCATGCGCGCCCTGCAGAATTTCAAGACAGGCCGCGTCCAGGTCCTCGTCGCGACAGACATCGCGGCGAGAGGAATAGACATCGACGCCATCTCGCATGTCATCAACTATGACCTCCCTAATGAGCCGGAAAGCTACGTCCACCGCATCGGAAGGACCGCGCGGGCGGGAGCCGATGGCACAGCGTATTCCTTCTGCGCGTCAGAAGACCGCGATTTCTTGAGAGACATCGAACGCCTCACCAGGACCAAGATTGAGACGCTCGAACATCCACATCACTCAGAAAGAGCGATGAACGCTGTAGGCACCGCGGCAAGGCCCCCACCGAAACAGCAGTGGGGCGGGCAGAGACGCTTCAATCGCGGCGGCAGCGGTGGCCACGGCGGCGGGAATCGCGGCGCTCCGCGCCACTTCAAGCGCCGCTAGGAAAAGAGCCAGCGCAGCATGAGGGCAATCTTTATTAACTTCTTGTTCCCCGCCCGAATATGAGCGTCTTTACCTGGTTTGTTGAGTTCATTCTGCATCTGGACGAGCGCCTCGGCGGCATCATCCAGCAGTACGGCGCTTTCACCTACGTACTCCTCTTCCTGATCATTTTCTGCGAGACCGGCCTCGTCGTGATGCCGTTTCTCCCGGGAGACAGCCTCCTCTTCGCCGCTGGCGCCTTCGCTGCGGTCGGCGCGTTTCACGTGGGCTGGCTCTTCCTCCTTCTCGTGGGAGCCGCGATTCTCGGCGACACCGTGAATTACCTCATAGGGCATCGCTTAGGGAGGAGTGTCTTCGAGAAGGACTATCGCTGGCTCAACAAAGAGCACCTCAAAAGGGCCGAAGAGTTCTACGAGAAACACGGCGGAAAAACGATTATACTAGCGAGGTTTATCCCCATCATCCGCACCTTCGCGCCCTTTGTCGCGGGCGTAGGAAAGATGCACTATCGCAAGTTCATCGCTTACAATGTAGCAGGGGGGATTGCGTGGGTCGGCCTCTTCGTCTTCGGCGGCTATTTCTTCGGCAACCTGCCGTGGGTGAAGGCCAATTTCTCAGCAGTCATTCTGGCAATCATCGTGCTCTCGCTGGTTCCACTCGTTGTGGAATATTTTAAGCACATGAAAAGCAAGAAGCAGGAAATAAAGTAGATGGGGTCGGGACCCTCCGGAAAAAATTGTCCCGATTCTCCAAGTTAAAGCACTATTCCAGTAACTCTATAGGGACCTTAAATTTTGATGTAGAGAACACAATACGCTCGCATTCATCGATAGCGCGTTTGCAAAGAGCATCCATCCGCCCAAACTCTGTTTCCACAGCTTCGCTTTTCAAGGAAGAGCTATAACGAGCGGTCTCCCGTTCGTCTACGTCGGATTTCCCTTCTTTCTCTCGATAGACACGAATTCTATCAATAAACTCATCTGAGTACTCAATCAACTTCTTGTCCTTCACGTAGCGTATAAACACCGCGGTGCAACGTTGACTCCGGCTTTCAACGCCGAATTTTGCGAGAATAGCTAGGGCGCAATAGTAGAGCGTATAAAACCATTCTTCAGGGATTTTGTAATCAAAGTTCTGCTCTTTGAATAAATGGCAAAGCTTGAGGTTGGTTTTTGCCTTGAGCACGTACTCCTGCGCCCCCTTATTGTCGGGGGCCGTGACGAGCAGGCCCTTATGCTTCTTCCCGTTCTTCTCGTCTTTGAGAGCGTTTGCGAAACATTCACAGACTTCTTTTGCGATCATGGCTTGCTTATCCTCTTCATGAATTTAATAAACTTATCCTGCCCAAATAGGACAACCCCTTTCTTCAGCGCGTCGTGTATAGCGGGGGTGTTTTTCTTCAGCTCTGATTCTAGCTCCGTTTCGGTCATTGAAAGCGTATGGATTTCTTTAGCTTGAGTCGTTTGGATATCCGCAACTCCCTCAATCACGTTTCTCAACTTGTTTTTCTGAGTGCATACTGCCAAGAGGTCGATATCCTTTGCTTCTTTTTCAGAATGGAGGACGCTTCCGAATAAGAGCAAGAACTCGGCACTGGGCTCTAGCTCGACAAAGGAACTCCTCCATCGCGGATACTGCAAAGCTTCCTGCGTTAAAACCATTTCAAGAGTTTTCTCTAGGAGAAGGTTGCCCCAATTCAATGCGATGGTGTTCGTATTGGTTTTACCCTTACCCATCTGGGTGAGAACAACAAACTCTTGGTTCTCCAAGCGTTTCGCAATCTTCCATGCCCCCACCCTGCTAAGTTTAAGTTCCTGAGCAAGAGAGGTAATGGTATTCGCGCTTTGAAGGTCTTTCAGCAATTGCTTGAGCATGCGTTGCGTAGGGGTGAGTGTTTCCATCGTGTTAATAGTTATTAACTAAAAGTTAGCAGTCGTATATAAATGTTTCGCTCAGAAAAAAAGGCATGGGAAGAGTATACGTTATCGACGAGAAGAAAAGCAGTTTTGTATACTAGTATAGAAAAAAGTAGGTGGGGTTGGGAGGATTCGAATGCGATTTCTGGAGTTTATCGTCGGTGGTTAGTAGTGGACGATGGTTCAGGTGATGGGGTTCAGATTCATCTGCTGCACTGTACTCAGTTTGTAGTTGGTGGTAAGCTGTTTTTCCGTCCATCGTTCCGTTCTCCTATTTTGGTTATGAGTGCGCTTAGCATCTTAGCCACAGACTCGGCAATCTCAGTTACTCGTTGATGCTGCTCCGAGCTAATGAATCCAAGCCGTTTAGACAATTCCAAGGCAGTTACAACCTCTTTGGCCGATCCCCTAGCTTGAACAAGGAAATGCTTAAAGTCGTTCTGTGTAAACCTTCCAGTGCCCTCAGCAATGTTTAAACTAATGCTTGTGGCTGCCCGTCTAATCTGGCTCTGTAATCCATACGTCTCTTCATGGGGGAACGTTAGTCTATAAACTTCCTGAGCTAATTGAAGGCTCTTCTCATACACCACTAACTTCTTCTCATCTTGCATTTCCTAGCTTCCCGAGAGGACGATTATGCCATCTTCTCCAGATAATCCAAGTATATCCCCTAACCTCACTAGCTCAGCTCTATATGTAACTTTATCCCCCTCCTTTAAGGTGAGAAGAACATCCCGCTCATACTCATTCATGGTTATAATAATATCAGAAACAAAAGTAGAGGGGCAATGCTTTACTTGCATCTTGAGTCCATACGAATCCGATACTGACGAGACTATCCCTGTCCATTGCACATATTGATTCTTAAATTTCCTGTTAAAAATATCTTGTTTTTGAAG
>JAUSJW010000042.1 GCA_030647105.1 Nanobdellota archaeon
GACGTCCATCATCAGCTGGTCGTCTTCCTGCAGGTCCGCGTTTCCCTTGAGGCCGGTCTCTTCCAGCTTCCGGATGGCTTCCTTGGCGTGCTCTGCCGTGATTTTGCGCGAGGCCTTCATCTCGGCTTTGTCGCCCGCGTCCTTGAGGAGTTGAATGCCTGCGCGCACGTCATGCAGTTCTGTCGCCTTCTTCGCGATTTCCAGGAACGCGTCGGTTTCCCAGACTCCTGCGTGGAACGCGTATTCGATTCTCTGCTTGAGGATGCCTTTGGTCTCCTCTATAGAGTAGGGCTTGAATTCGACAAGGTCGGGCAGGAGGCGGGACTTGACGCGGTCGTCCATGCTGTTGAGGAAGCTCTTGAAGTTCGTGAGCAGGATAATGGTTTTGCGGTAGACCTCCTCAAGGAGGGTGTAGAGGAAATCGAAGTCCTCTGACTTGTCGATTTCGTCGAAGACGAAAACCGCCTTCTTCTTGTTGAGCAGTTTCACCACATCGTCGAAGAGCTCGTCAGTTTTCTTGTTCTGGGTGAATCGGTAACCGAGTTGCTCGCAGAGGGAGATGGCGACCTTGTAGCTCGTGTTTCTCTGCCATCAGTTGATGTAGAGCGGGAGGATGTCGTCAGTCTTTTCTTCCAGCTCCAGAATGACTTTTTTGCAGGCCACGGTCTTTCCGACACCAGGAAAGCCGTGCAGGACGAGGTTCTTCCCGTTGCGTTCAGAGAAGAGCGGCTGGATGGCGTCAGCGATGGCGCGCTGCTGCTCCTCACGGTACGGCACCAGCTTGGGCACGAAGTGCGGGTCGAGGGCGTCGACGTTCTTGAAGAGGCTCTCCTCGGCTTTCAGAATCTTGTCAAACATCCCCATACACACTGCCGAATGCCCGAGATTTTTAAATCTTCTCGTAAGGGAGTTCAGAATCGCAACAATTTATTCTTTTTCTCAGCACGATAAGGGGCATTTGCTGGCTGAACTCATCGCCGGTCGTAAGCCAGGCCGCACCCTCAAACCCCGCGTTCTGGCATCCATTGACTACCTCTTCTTTTTCGGCAGTTCGGAACCTAGCATCATCCGACAAAGACACAAGCAAGCTCATCTCTTTAAAGTCTGACTGCGAAATTCTCCCTTCGTTGAACCATCTTTTTACTAGTTCTCTGCACGCTTGATAATCGATGTAGTTTTCACCATCGCAGCATTTCATGTATAGTGCGACTTCCAGATAGGTGAACAGGGGGTATTCTCTTCGCGCAAAAGCCCACTTGCCTACAAACTCTTCCAGTTTATCCCTAAACGAAGCATTGTAGACGTTCCCTCTGCAAAAAAAGATTCCTTCGGGCTTGAGAGCTCTAAACATGACCCCGAACATCTTTCCAATATCTTCTTTCTTTATGACATTGAAGATTCTATGCCCCAAGATAAAGTCAAACTTGCTGTTCTCGTTTATTTTTAGCCAGTCCGTCTCCAAAAATTCTTCTCCGACGAACGTTTCTTCGCTGTATTCAGTTAACGTCTCATAGTTGCTTTTAATAAAATCAGCCACGACAGGAGCAATTCCTAACCTCTTGCAGAGGGAGCGGTATTCGTTCGTTGTACCTAAGATGAGCACCTTGGGCGTTCCTTTGAAAGCCCTCAGTTTTTGCTCAATGAGCGCTAGCTCCTTTTTGCAGGGTCTCGCCGGAACTGGAAACTTATTCCAAATCTCAGCGTAACTCCAACTCGCTCCCTCACTATCGCGCGCCTTTGTTGTTGTCATCTTATTTGCCTCGATAAACGTTAATCAATACGTTACGCAATTGTTCAATCGCGAAACGGGCATTACCCAAACCCGCTGATAGCCTGACTACTCCTTTTAGCGTGTCAGGAACCCCCCACCCGAAGGTAGACTGTCCCAAGGCGCCATATCGGCCGTCTCCAAAACTCGTTTTACACTCGATAGGGCCGCTGGCTTTCCGCAATTCTTCAAAAAAGCTTCTTTCATGCTGTTGCTTTTCCTCTCCTGATGCTCCCGCTAAGGATATACTAAACACAGCGCCTGAACCGTTTCTCGTATCCGGGCACTCTGCGAGATAATGAACCCTTTCAACGTTTGGAACTGTAGCGAGATACCTTGCAAGCTCTCTGGCGTTTCGCGTATACTCCTCCATCTCGCCCGGAAACTTTGAAAGGCCCGCATCTATTTGTTTACAGGCATCTGGAGAGAGGATTCCGCCTCTCATACTCCTGAACCCTCTTAAACCCCTAATAAACTCATGCGGCGCGAGTACCACGCCTCCATTCGTTTTTCCATCGCCGCTTAGGTATTTGCTCAGTGAGTGGATGACAACATCCGCTCCCAACCTAAACGCTTGCTGGCCATACGGGGTCAATAGCGTGTTATCGACGATAACCGGTTTATTGAATTCATGCGCGATTTCAGCAATCGCTCGAATATCCGTTCTTCCGATGAGCGGATTCGATATCGTTTCAACAAACACGCCCAGTATCCCGTCCCGATGTTCCTCGAGCGCCTTTCTGACTTCTTCCGGGCTCGTCGTATCAACGCGTATCGCTTCTTCAAACCCTTGGTCTCGCATATTCTCGTCAACGATTTCATTTGTCATGAAATAGGGCGTGTTGCCGACCAGAAACTTCATTCCGGCCCTTTCATTTATGGGAATCCCTCTAGCTAGGCAGTCTAACGCGAGACTGATGGCGCCCATTCCACAATCCGTGGCTATTCCATCTACCTGCCCCGCTGGAGCGTACCCTGCTTCCAGGTCAACCAACCTCTGAACCAGCGCTTTTTCAGGGCCTGAACCATATCGGGAATACCAATGCCCTCCCTTTTGACCCTGTTCAATTCTCAGGATGTCAAGAGGGCCGTCAAGGGGCGGGGCAATCAAGGTGTCTAAGGTGTCTAAAGGGGCATCGCGCCCTCTTTGCGCTCTCTCTGTTAACGTTGCGATATCATCGAAAGACTTGCCAGGGGTGAGCAGATGACCGGCTTGGTAAACTATCCAATCTTCGCTTCTTAACGCGCCGCTACTCGGGTTTCTTTTTTGTCGCATGTTCTTCATCTGGTCCTATGTTACTACTTAACAGATACAGATTGTATATAATAGTTTACTCTCCATTAATGGAGGAGGAACGAAAAGATATAAATGGGAGCGCTTCTTTTTCCAGGCCATGGACACTCAAATACTGGAAGACTTGGGCTTTTCGAACGCTGAAATAAAGGTCTATCTCGCTTTGCTGGGATTGGGCTTGAGCACGGCGGGCCCCATCATCGAGAAAACCGGCTTGCAGAGCTCGGTCGTTCACATGACCCTCAACAAGCTGGTCACTAAGGGGTTTGTCTCCTTTATCAAAGAAGGCCAAAGGAACCAGTATCAGGCGACAGAGCCTAAGCATATCTCTGATTATATTGATGAAAAGAAGAGGCAGTTTGAACAGCTCCTTCCCGAGTTGGTGCTCCAACAACACCTGGCGAAAGAGAAATCAGAGGTCACCACGTTTAAGGGCGTTAAGGGAATTCGCGCGTTGCTGTACGCGCTCCTGGACGCCGGAGGCAAAGAGCACCACACCTTTGGCGCCGCGAAGGAGTCCTTGATGATGGGAGACGCTTTCTGGATGGGATACCATAAACAAAGGGCAGCAAAAGGGATTCAAGCGAAACTTCTCTTCAATGAGTCGCTCAGGAACTGGTGCGATGTCAACCGCTACCCCCGCGCGGCGTATAAGTTCACCAAGACTGGCTTTGAGCCGTTGACTGAGACGATTATCAGGAACGACACAATCGGGATTATCTTATGGACGGAGACGCCCATCGGGATTCTAATCCATAACCGGATTGCGGCACAATCTTACGATACCTTCTGGAAGATGATGTGGAATTCAGCGTAGACTCCTTCCCGACACTAACCTCCTCTTATCTGGAGCTCTGATTTCCGCACCGATAACAGAAGCGGTCGAACGCTCGCATCGGGGCGCCGCACTGCCCGCAGTATTTAAGGTTTGGATTGTGGGGAGCCGGAGTTGGGGGCGCCTGTTGTGAAGGGAGGGTAGCGGATTGCTGGTGCTGCGCGTGATGCGGGATTGCCTGCGATTTATGATGCGCATGCGCCTGATGATGTGGGTGCGAGGGTTGTTGGATATGGCGCTCTAGTGGCTCCAGCTTGGGCTCGCGCATCTTGGCGATGACTCTCACCAGGAACTTCCCGAGCGCGATGAGGCAGAAGAGCGCGCCGAAGGCGTAGAAGAGGTAGAACTTTTCTGTTTCGACAGTATGCTTGATTTCAGTCATGAAATACGAGAAACCAAGGATGAACCCGCCGACGATAAGGTAGACGAGCCCGTGGATTTTCATGGTAGCACTTCAACACCCGCGGTATTTAAACTTTTTTGAGAGCAAATCCCTCGAAAGCCTTAAATAGTTATGTCTATACCTTGTCTATACATGGAACAGGCAGCAATCAAGGAGCAGCTCGTCAAAACCGTTGTGAAATCGGGCAACGGCGGCGCGGTGTGGGTGCCGAAGGCATGGCTCGGGGAAGAAGTGATTGTCATCCTCCCGCAGAAGCCGAGGCTCGAGGTACGAGAGCGCGTCCTGCGCCTGCTCGAGCCCTACCTCAAGGACGTTCTCGCGGTGGGCATCTACGGCTCCTATGCCCGGAAAGAGCAGAGAATTGGCTCGGATGTTGATGTCATCGTTGTCACCACTGGCAACGTCCCTATCCTCATCAAAGAGAAACGAATGGAAATTCTCTCCATTCCGCTTGAAACGCTCAAGAAAGCGATTCATGCGCATCCTTCTACCTATTTTCAGCCAGTACGGGAGGCGGAGCCCCTCATCAACGGCGCTCTTTTTGAAGAACTCAGGCACATCCGCCCGAGCAAAGAAGGCATTCGCGCATTCATTAAGGAAACGCGCGAACACCTAAAAAGCAGCCGCGAGCTTATCGAACTGGACAGGCTGGACGGCGAGATTCTGCAATCCTCATCGGTCCTGTACTCGACGATGCTCCGGCTTAAAGGCGCCTATATCCTGCGCTGCGCTCTCAAAGCGGAAACGTTCTCAAGCAAGGGCTGGAAGCGCTGGCTCCTGCGTGGAGGATTAACAGGAAGAGAATTTGAGATGGCAAGCGCCGTTTACCGCGCTGTTCGGGATTCTCTGTCTCTTCCTCAAAACGTTCCCCTTCCTCTTGGAGAAAAAGCCGTGAACATTCTGGAACGAGAAGCCAGACTTCTGGAGGACTCCCTTGGTCAATAGGAAGAAGCGGCTCCAGAAGGGCATAGAATCGCTTGAGAAGCAAATCCAACTTCACGAGGAGAAACTAAAGCGCGCGGAAGAAAATGACAACATCGAACTCGCGGGCTATTACAAGAAAGAGATTGAAGCAAAGAAGCGGGACAAAGAAGAGAAGCAGAGAATTCTGGATAAAGGCGGCTAAATCTTCGTAATCCCATTCATATACGGATACAGCGCCTTTGGCAGATGGACAACGCCCTGCTCGTCCTGGAAGTTCTCGATAATCGCGCGAATCGCTCTTGACGTTGCGATAGCCGTAGAATTCAAGGTGTGGACCCACTCGCGCTCGTTTCCTTTCTGATATTTGATGTTGAGCCGCACGGCTTGGTACGCTGTGCAGTTCGAGCAGGAGACGACTTCGCGGTATTCCTGCTC
>JAUSJW010000049.1 GCA_030647105.1 Nanobdellota archaeon
AATGGCGCGATGCTCGGCTCCAATCAGCTCGGAGCGGATGTTGAAATCCTGGGCGGGCGGTCGTTTGCAAAAGTCTCAGGAGCCCGGCTTTACAATGTGTATAAGGGCACCTACGGCCGCCATATTCTAGTTCTCAAAGTACAGCCCGGGTTCAGCTTCAACTCGTTTACCTTCGGCTAACTGTCAATAGAAACCCTTAAAAAACACCCCTTCTTAAAGCGCTGAGGGGAACATGCAATCTATCAATCCGTACACAAGCGAATTGCTAAGGGAGTATCCTGAGCATTCTTTTGAGCAGGCGCTTGACGCAGTAAAGGACGCGCGAAAAGCCCAAGTCGCGTGGAGCGCTCTTCCCATCCATGAACGGTGCAAGCTCCTGCGTAAAGCCGGCGAAATCTTAAGAAAAAGGAAAGACGAGTTAGCGACCATCATCACCCTCGAGATGGGCAAGCCCATAAAGGAAAGCGTCGCGGAAATCGAGAAATGTGCCGTGAGCTGCGATTATTACGCTTCGAACGCTGAACACATGCTCAAGCCGGAAGAAATCAAGACCGATATGCAAAAGAGTTACGTGCTCTTTCAGCCGTTAGGGGTCGTCTTCGCGATTATGCCCTGGAATTTCCCCTTTCATCAGGTTTTCAGGTGCGCTGCCCCCGCCCTTGCGGCGGGAAACGTCTGCGTTTTGAAACACGCGTCCAACGTGCCGGGAAGCGCGATGGCCATTCAAAGCGTGTTCGAAGAAGCGGGGTTCCCTCAAAACACGTTCAAGACGCTCTTAATCACCTCCGAGAACGCGATGAAGCTCGTTGAGCATATCGATGGCGTCGCCCTTACGGGAAGCAACGCCGCAGGAGAAGCAGTCGGCGAACTTGCAGGCAAGCACATCAAGAAGATGGTCCTCGAGCTTGGCGGTTCGGACCCGTTTATTGTCCTGAAAGACGCGAACGTTGAGAAAGCGGCGCAGGCCGCTGTAAAATCCAGATTCCTCAACGCGGGCCAGAGTTGTATCGCGGCAAAGCGGTTCATTGTGCTAGAGAGCGTCGCCGAGGCGTTCGAGGAAGCGTTTGTCAGCCATCTCAAGCGGTTAGTGATAGGCGACCCGATGGAAAAGACCACCGATATCGGGCCGCTCGCGAAGCCTTCTTTTGTGAAAGATCTCGAAGTCCAGTTGGAAGATGCGAAGAAGAAAGGAGCGAAGGTTCTTTACGCCCATGAGAAGCCCAAAAACGGATTCTTCTTCGCGCCGTGCGCCGTATCCAATGTGACGAAAGACATGAAGATTATTAAAGAGGAAGTCTTCGGTCCCATTGCTCCGATTATCGTAGTCAAGACAGATGAAGAAGCCGTCCGCGTCGCGAATGACACTCCCTTCGGCCTTGGTGCCTCGGTCTGGAGCAAGGATCTTGAACGCGCGCAGAAGCTCGCTGAAAAAATACAGGCAGGAACAGTGGCGATAAACGAAATGGTGAAATCCGACGCACGCATGCCCTTTGGCGGCATCAAGAAGAGCGGGGTGGGGAGAGAATTCTCACACTACGGCCTCAAAGAATTCGTCAATGTCAAAACTATCAACATGAACCCATGAAAGCCTCTGATTTGTTCGCCAAATGCCTCGTCGAAGAAGGAGTGGAGTATGTATTCTCTGTTCCGGGCGAGGAGAACCTCGATTTGTTGGAGAGCCTCAGGAAGACGAAAATAAAAGTGATTATCACCCGGCATGAGCAAGCCGCGGCGTTCATGGCAGCGACGTATGGCAGATTGACTGGAAAAGTCGGCGTCTGCTTATCGACGCTCGGCCCCGGCGCCACCAACCTTGTTACCGGCATCGCGCATGCGCAATTAGGCGGCATGCCGGTGCTCGCTATCACGGGCCAAAAAGGCATCCGCGAGAACTGGCAGGCTGATTTTCAGGTCATCGATGTGGTTAACATGCTTAAGCCACTCACCAAGCGCGCGGTCCAGATTCAGGCGGGCAAGCAGATTCCGAAGGAGATTAGGGAGGCGTTCAAACTCGCCACCGCTGAAAGGCAGGGCGTCTGCCACATTGAACTGCCGGAAGACATCGCGAAGGAGCAGGCAGATACGCTGCCGATGAAGCCCTTTTTGCTCAGGCGCCCGAACCCCGACGAGAAAATCATCGAGCAGGCCGCGACGCTCATTCGCACGGCGAAGCTGCCGTTAATCATCGTGTCGAGCCGCGGGCAAAGGAACCGTGTCCATGAATCGCTGAGGAAGTTCTGCGACGCTCACAATATCTATGTCATCCAGACCCAACTCGGGAAAGGAGCGCTCGGCGACGACCACAAGAATTCCCTGTACGCGTTCGGCATCCACAAACGCGACTATGTAAGCTGTGTTGTCGACAGGGCTGATGTCGTGATTACGGTCGGCTATTCCGCAACAGAGCTCCCTCCCGCGATCTGGAACCGGGAAGGCGGCAAAACAATTGTTCATGTAGATTTCACCCCGGCGAAGACCGATACCTATTACAATCCCCGATGCGAGGTCATTGGTGACATCGCTTCAGCGCTCGACATGCTCAGCGACGCGCTCAAGGGATACAAATACGACGACGATTACTGCAAACGGGTCAAGAAAGAGATTGAGCAGAAGAACGCTGAAGGCAATGATAACCCCTCGTTCCCCATGCGGCCTAGGCGGATTGTCGCCGACTGCCGGAAGGCACTGGGAAAAGAGGACATCATTTGCATGGACAACGGCATCTACAAGCTCTGGTTCTCAAGGCACTACAAGACCTACGCGATTAGCACCTTTTTGCTGGATAACACACTAGCTACGATGGGCGCCGGCCTGCCCTCAGCGATTGCCGCGAAGATTGTGCATCCGGAGCGCAAAGTGCTAGCGGTGTGCGGCGACGGCGGATTTATGATGAACTCCCAGGAGATGGAGACCGCTGTGCGCTTGGGATTGAATGTCGTCGTGCTGATTTTGAACGACAACGCGTACGGCTTCATCAAGTGGAAACAGCAGGCCATGGGCTTCGCTGATTTCGCCCTCGATTACGGCAATCCTGATTTCGTGAAGTACGCGGAAGCCTATGGCGCGAAAGGCTACAAAATAAAGAAAGCCGCCGAATTGCTACAAACGCTCGAGAAAGCCTTCAAGCAGAAAGGCCCCGTCATCATCGAATGCGCGATTGACTACAGTGAGAATAAGACGGTGTTCAGCGAAGAGTTGGCGAAGTTGCAGTGCCCGATTTGAAGAACATGACTGAACACGATGGCGCAAAAAGAAGGGAGAGTACAACGCACAAAAACTCAAGGGGTTGAAAAAGTGAATGCAAACTATGCCTTACTCTGTCTACTGGTGCTCCTGGTCAGTTGCGCCCAGGAACGTGCGACTGTGCAGGATTCAGAAATCCTGCAGCCCCAAGATACTGCATTAAATTATCCGCCCGGTGACGAAGACCGCTTCAAAGAAGTTCAGCGCGAAATTGATTATTGGTACAACAAGCCAGCGCGCAGTATCGGAACTCAGCATAAGACAGAGATGATGAACCGCCTGCTTGCGTTAAGCATTCGTCAGGAACTCAAGGAGGAGTATGTTCAAAAGCTCGACTCTATCCTTCTCGCAGATGATCCTGCGTACCTTGAGCAGCAGCGGACGCAACGAGAAGCTGAGCAAGCTCAGCCTCAGGACCAGCAGCGTGTAAAAAACTGCGAAGGCGAAGGAACAGTGCAGTTTACCTCCGCGCCCATTCCGCTCGAAAGCCTTGGATTTATTATTCCTCTAGGCGCCTTAACAGGCCATCATGTCACACCAACAGACCATGGCTACATGAATGCAAATACGTGGACAAATCTAGGGGATCGTCGAGAAGAAAATCTTGAGAAATTCGCGGATGTTCTTGCACCCGCCGCCGGCATGATAAGCGAGGTGAATAGCATGCCCTCGGAATTCGCAACAAGCACGATTGGGGACTACCATATCACTATCTATTATACCTGTACATTCTATACCGTGTTTATCCATGTCAATCAGATTTCTGAAAAGCTTAAGACGGTCTTGGAAACACGCGTTCCTGCCACAGTAGAAGCAGGAGAGGTTATTGGCCGTTCTCCAGCATTTGATTTTGCCGTGTACAATGAAGA
>JAUSJW010000060.1 GCA_030647105.1 Nanobdellota archaeon
TGCGCCTTGTTGAAGAACTCAATGAAACGGGGAGTGTCGGCCTTAACCGCTTCCTGGAAGTAGACGTCCAGCTCAGACATAGCAGTATGCGTGAGCTTTGAAATGGGAATCTTGCCTAAGATATGGTGCACCTTATCCCGCTTGCCTTCGCCGATGTAGACTTCCTCGTGCGGCTGCAGGAAGATACCCGGCTTAGGAACCAGTTCTAGCAGAACAAAATGAGTCTTACCGACCGCTTGGGCTATCGCAGTCTTGATATGGCTCGGGCGCTTATCGTATGAGTAGCCGTTTGGCAGGAAGTCCAGTACGATTGCTTGCTCTTCCTTGCTGTCCATTGTAACCACTACCCATACTTACCTTTCCAAGTGAGGGTGAGGTTTTTAAATGTTTCTACCCGTAAGATTATTGAAACAGCTCTTGCGAGAAAGAAAGAGTAAAAATTAAAAAATCAGGTGAACGCCACCTGCGGAGCGTTCTCGGCTCCCGCGCTCGACTCGAAGTAGACGCGCTTCTCGAAGCCGAACATGCTTCCAATCATATTGCTTGGGAAAACGCGCAGCTTGGCGTTGAACGCGGTTACAGCGTCGTTGTAGCGCTGTCGTTCTACTGAGATCTTGTTCTCGGTGTTCGCTAATTCGTCCTGGAGCGCGAGGTAATTCGCGTTGCTCTTGAGTTCCGGATAGTTCTCCGCGACCACTAAGAGTCTTGCTAACGTGCCTTCGAGCTGGTTGGCTGCCTGGACTTTCTCGGTCTGCGTGCCCGCATTAAGCCATTTGGTTCTCGCTTCTGTAACCGCTATCAGCGTGGACTTCTCGAAATTGGACGCACCCTGCACCGTGGCTACAAGGTTCGGAATCAAGTCCGCCCTTCTTTGATAGACGGTCTGGACCTGCGCCCATTTGTTGTTGACATTCTCATCACTCTTTGCGAGGCCGTTGTAGGTGCCGACAAAGAACATCGCCAGCACGACAATGACACCTAGTGTAATCCATAACGCTTTATGTTTCATTTTTTCTTCACCTTTGATAGTAGAGCCACTTCTTCCTTATCGAGCCACATCCCGCCGCAGCGGTCGCAGACATCCAAAGTCGCGCCTGACGGATGCTCGATTTTTCTCATCCATTTGTTGATGAACAATGAGCATCTTGGGCATTTTATCTTTTTTTCCATCTCAAAACCTCCCGGAGAACCCGCCGCCTCCGAAACCTCCTCCACCGCCTGAAAATCCACCGAAGCCTCCGCCGCCAAATCCGCCCCGGCCCATTCTCCCGAACAAAAGGCCGGTCGCCGCGCCGATGTAGGCGCTGTCTTCGAAACTTCCCTTCCCTGATTTTCTTGAAAGAGCCGAAATAACCGAGAGAATGACAAAGAATACGAGAACGATAATCAAAACGTTGGCTCTTGAAGTTGGTTGAGGCTCTTCATAGGCCGCGGGGTCGACGCTGCCGAGCACGATGCCTTCTACCGCGGTAACTCCTTTTTTGATGCCTTCAGCGTAATTGCCTGCCTGGAAACTCGGAATCATTTCTGACCTTGAGATTCTTCCTAATAACGCCGCGTTCAGGACAGGCTCCATGCCGTAGCCGACTTCCCAGCGGAACTGGCGATCTTCTGTCGCGAGATAGAAGAGGATGCCGTTGTCTTCCTCCTTCTGCCCGATGCCGTTCTCTTCCGCGATTTGCAGGGAGCGCTCTTCCAAGCTCATGCCTTCTGGAACTTTATTCTCGGTGAAGACGACGAATTGGGCGCCGTTCGCTTTGGACTCGAAGACTCTTAATTCTGCGTCCAGAGTTGTCTGTTCCTCGGATGTGAGAACTCCGGCGTTGTCCTGCACATACGAGGAAAGCGCGGCGAAGCTCAAGGAAGAGAGCATCAAGACAAGAGCGAGAAGTGCGAAGAGCCTCATATAGCGTTCTCAGCAGGCAGGTTATTTAAAGGTTTGGAGAAAGAGTTATAAGGGAGCTATCCTGATAAAAAGAGTGTGAAACCATGAAAATCTTCTCCGAGTTCAAGGAGTTTCTGAACGAGTACAAGGTCATCGGGCTTGCGGTCGCGTTCGTTATTGGCGTCGCGGCGACTGCCCTTGTGAAATCCATTGTCGACAATATTATCATGCCACTCATCACGCCCTGGATTCCGGGCGGCGCATGGGAGACAGCCACCTTGACGATTGGGCGTGTGGTCATCGGTTGGGGCCCCTTCTTGAGCGCGCTCATCAACTTCCTCATCATCGCTGTTGTTGTCTTCTTCATCGCGAAGTTCATGGTGGGAGCGGAGAAGAAGTGAGTTATAGAGTAGCATAACCTTTTTATCGTTCTTGCTGAACCCATAGGTGTGGCAAAAGGAAGAGTCAAATGGGTTATTAGCGGGCTTTTCGTCTTGTTGCTCGCATTTCTATCCCTTTCTTACCTTCATGCGTACGCGTTCACCCATCCTACGAGCAATCCTGCCTTCAAAATTGAAAGAGAAGGAATGCATCTTACGTTTCCCAATCTCCTCAAGGCAACGTTTCTGGGAATTCGACCCATCAGGCACATTGCTGACAAGAATCCGGGAGAGGTTGGGCTTTCTTACGAGAATGTGACCTTTACGAGTACGGATAACCTCATGCTAAAAGGCTGGTTCATTCCCTCCGCAAAACAGAAAGGAACCATCGTTCTGGTCCACGGCTACAATGGAAATCGCGGGAGTTTGGATATGGCTGACTATTTTCATCGGGCAGGCTATGCGATTCTGCTCTTTGACTTCCGCGGGCATGGCGAAAGCGAAGGGGATTTGATTTCTTTCGGATACTATGAAAGCAGGGATGTAATCGGGGCAGTTAATTATCTGAAGCAGAGAGGCGACGTTGATATGAGCCGCGTGTACGGGCTCGGGCAGTCTATGGGCTCTGTCGCGTTAGTGTACGCTGAACGACAACAACCTTCTTTTCGCGGCCTGGTTCTCGAGAGCCTCTTTACAGATTTTTATGAGAACAGTGCGCGGCGATTCGAAAGCGTCTACGGCTTTCCGAAGTTTCCTTTCGCGACTTCAGTTACGTTCTTTGGTGGGATTATTCTCCATATTGATGGATTCTCGTTCTCGCCGCTGAACGAAATTTCTGAGATAAACACGCCGGTTTATTTGATTCATGACGCGCTTGATGAAACTATTCGCACTGAGGATGCTCAAAAATTATTTGATTCTGCGAATGAACCGAAAGAGTTGTGGATTTCGCAAGCTGAGCATGCAAACGCTTATGACGCTCAAAGAGAAGAGTACCAGAAAAAAATCTTATTGTTTCTAAAAGAAAATAAAGATTAGAATAAAGAAAGATTACAGCACCAGCGGCGTAAATGGCAGTCCCAACGCGTCCGCAACAGCTTTATAGACGAGCGCGCCGTTATGCGTGTTGACGCCTTTCGCGAGGCCTTTGTCGGCCTTGAGCGCCGCGATGACGCCGTGCTCCGCCATCTGAATCAGGTAGGGCACAGTCGAGTGCGTTAACGCCTGCGTGCTCTGCAAGGGCGCCTGCCCTGGCATGTTGGTGATGCAACAGAAGACCTTGCCTTCGATATCGTAAATCGGGTTCTGGTGCGAGGTGGGCTTCGCTCCCCAGACGCAGCCGCCCTGGTCGATGGCGACATCGACGACAACAGCGCCTTTCTTCATGGATTTTATCATCTCCTCTGAGACGACCCGGGGCGCTTTCGCGCCGTGGACGAGCACCGCGCCGACAAGCAGGTCGGCTGTCTTAAGCTTCTCCTTGAGGACTTCGGGTTTTGACACCATCACTTGAAGACGCTCGAGATAGGGTCCGCACAATTCAGAGGTGAGCTCCTTGCGCACGAACTCCGCGCGCTGCTCATTCGCCTCGAAAACCGTGACATTGCTTCCCATGCCGATTGCTGTATGGGCGGCTTTCCTGCCCACAACTCCTCCGCCGACAACCACGGTTTCGGCGACATTCGCGCCGTTGACTCGTCCTAACGTGACACCGACGCCGTCATACTTCTTCTGAAGGTACTGGGCGCCGTACTGGATGGCGAGCACGCCCGCGACTTCGCTCATGGGCGTGAGGCAGGGCAGCAGTCCATTTTCGTCCTCGATGGTTTCGTACGCGATAGATGTGATATGATTATTCATCAGCTCTTCGGTGAGCTTCTTCTCGCACGCCGCGAGGTGGAGGTAGGTATAGAGTACTTTTCCCTTCAAAAGAGGAAGCAAAGGATACTCCTCCGGAATCGGCTCTTTGACTTTGACAAGAAGGTCAATATTCTTGAGGACGTCCTCGGCATGGTGCAGCACCTTAGCGCCGGCCTTCGCGTATTCATCATCGGCGAACCCGGAGCCCGCGCCCGCGGACATCTGGACATAGACATCATGGCCGTGCTTGACCAGTTTAGAAACCGCTGACGGCGTTAACCCGACACGGTTCTCATTATTCTTAATTTCTTTAATGGTACCGATTCTCATTGGGAACACCTCGTTTTTAAGAAATCTTAAGCGAACTTAGCGACTTCGTCGACAATCTTCTTCATGTTCTCCTTGGTGAGCGTTAACGTTGTGCCTTGGAAAATCATCTTCAAGTCGTCCACTGTCTTCGGCATCAAATCCACTATCTTCGCGATTTGGTCGTCCTTGAGGCGAGCCATATCCATCTTCCTGAGCGCGTCAGAAAGCTTCGCCGAACCTTTAATCGCGAACTGATCGAGATATTCGTGAGTGCGCTTGGTGCGGTAGCTGAGTTCTCCGTCTCGCTTTTGGATCTGGTCTACTTCTGATTTCAGGTCCGCCATGCTGAGCGGGGTCTCTTTGATAATTGTTGGCGTGCTCATTTGAGAACCCTCTTGAGATGGACGGGGTGGACTAACAGCAGTTTTCCTTTGTTCTTGTCCTTGATAGCGACCTCGTACATTCGCCCTATTTTCTGTTTCACAATCCCTCGCTGGCCTACGAATCTCGCGTGGTAGAGGCCAGAGTGGACTGAAGGCTCAACGGACAAGAGGACAGCGTCTCCCGGGTTGAAGGGCTGGAAGAACTTGGTGACAGAGATCTTACCGCGCTCGCGTACATTCTTTTTGAACTTGTAGCGGGATTTCCTTCTACTGCAACCAATGTGTTTCATGCGATTACTGGGTTTTTAGGGGATTTATAAAGATATTGATTGCTGGTTTTTGAGGAAAGGCCGCCAGTTCAGATAAGACTCGCTTTGTGCCAGGGGGGGATTTTCCTATCCTGCTTCACGATTTTCAATAAGTTTAAATATATGCGCTTCTCCTGAATCGACATTACTATCAAGTGGAGGAATCAACCATGAGTGGCTTTTTTTCGAGGCTGAAGGATAAGATGATGGGCGAGGATATCAGCAAAGAAGTCATGGGCGAAGCGGGCCATGACGGCTATGTCGAACTGGACGGGATGTCTGGCAAGGATACGGCCACCAAAGTGATTGTCCGGCCTTTCCAGCTCGATGATTTCGAAGGCATCAAGGAAGTGCTCGACGCGCTCCGCGAAGGCCATACTATCGCGCTGATTAATATTAAGCCGCTCAAGGAGAAGGACATCGTTGAATTGAAGCGCGCCATTAACAAGCTCAAGAAGACTTGCGACGCGATTGAGGGCGACATCGCCGGCTTTGGCGACGACTGGATCGCCGCGACGCCGAGCTTCGCGCACATCCACCGTGGCAAGATGGAAGGCGTTGAAGTCAAGGGCGACGTGCCTGAAGTCACTGAGTTCAACGATTAAATCTTTTTTATTTTCATCTCTTTAAACGAGGAGTCATGCGTATAAAGCATATCGTTCTTTTTTCGATTTTGGGAGTAATCCTTCTTGGGGGTGTTCTCTTTTTCGAGCCTCGAGGAGGTTCTGTTATTCGAGAAAAGCAAGATTGCCAAACAGGGCGAATGTGTATCACCGGAGAGTTGCGGTGTCAGGCCAATAAAATTGTAGTTCCTTCTATGTGGGCTATTTCACCAGGAAAAGAAAAACGAGCAAAATTCGAGATCACAAACTTCAACTTTGAGCAGCTTTCGTTTCGAGTTGAATTTTATGAGATATTGGGAAATGAATCGATGGAGCAGGTAGTTCCCTCCCAAGTAAAAAGAAGCTACCGCTTGCTGTGGAACTCTACGGCACAAACACTTGAGCCATGCGACGAGGTAACCCTACCTGTAATTATGGGCGCCGAAAAGGAGGCAACTGGTTCGAAACTTTTGAAAATCCGGATTGCGGAACTTGCTACATCAGGCGCTGAAATAGGGGAATACGCGTCTGTGGCATTCTTTGTAAGATTCGACTGAGGGGTTCTTTGCGAGATTTGACTCCTACATTGTTATTTCTGATTGCGACTTGAGAGAAGGCTAAGCTTAGAAAAGTTTATATGCTCTTTAGCTTAGAATTTCAAGATGACCGATTCCGAGACCCCAGAGAAGAAAGGTGGTTTGTGGTTATCCGTAAGGATTGGGTTTGTTTTGGCGATAGTGATTTATCTTCTGGACATACTAACAGTTGTCTATTATAGCCCCCTCTATGTTATCCCTATTCATTTTTTACTCACCCTGGGGGTGACTGTCTCTAATGTGGTCGTTGCATTCCTACAAGCGAAAAAGAACCCTAAAGATAAATTCGCAAGAAATTGGAGATGGGTGAGTTTGGTTATTCTGGTGGTTCTAATAATCGGCGGTTTCTTTTTTGTGCA
>JAUSJW010000061.1 GCA_030647105.1 Nanobdellota archaeon
CAACCGAGGCGCGAGATGACCTCATGACGCTCGACCTGCTCTTCAAGGACATCGGCATCCTGCTCCTCGTCGCTACCTTCTTCGGCTTTGTAGCGAGAGCGTTCAAACAGCCGCTCATTCCGGCGTATGTCGTCACGGGGCTGCTCCTAGGGCCAGTCTTCAATGTTATCGGCGACAAGAGCCTGCTCGCGACGCTCTCGGAGATGGGCATCGCGTTCCTGCTCTTTATGGTCGGGATGGAGATTGACCTGCGAAAAATCAAGAGTGTAGGCCGCGTCATGCTCCTCGGCGGCCTCGCGAAGAGCCTGCTCCTTTTCGGCGTTGGATTCCTGGGAATGCGCGCGTTCGGCTTCACGCCCATTGAGGCGGTGTACGTCGGCATCGTGCTTTCGTTCTCGTCCACGATGGTCGTCGTAAAAATCCTCTCCGACAGAAGAGAGCTCGACACCCTGCAGGGCAAGCTGATTGTGGGCTACCTTCTCCTCGAGGACGTCCTCGCGATTCTCGCCCTGAGTCTGCTTCACTCTGGCGCGAGTTCTGGCTTCCTGCTCGCCCTGCTCTGGAAAGGAGGTATCCTCGTCTTCGCGGCCGTCCTGTGCCACCGCCTCCTCTTTCCCGCGCTCTTCCGCCTGGCCGCGCAGAGCACCGAGCTCTTATTCGTGTTCGCTATCAGCGTGTGTTTCTTCTTCGCGCTGCTGGCTGGCGCTCTCGGCTTCTCGGTCTCCATCGGCGCCTTCGTCGGCGGCCTTGTGCTCGCTAATCTCCCCTATACGTTTGAAGTCCTCTCGAAGGTGCGCTCTGTCCGCGATTTCTTCTCTACTCTCTTCTTTGTCGCGCTGGGCATGAGTATCACAGCCATCTCCGAGAAAGCGTTGCTTGCAGTTCTCTTCCTGTTTTTCGCGGTCTGGGTGCTCAAGACCCGTATCGTCTTTGGGGTCACGGCGGTCTTCGGCTACAAGCCACGCCCCGCGTTCATGACTGCCATCGCTCTGGCGCAGACCAGCGAGTTCTCCTTCATCATCGCGGCTCAGGGCCTCGCGCTTGGCCACCTGAGCCAGGATTTGTTTTCGCTCATCACCATTATCACCGTTATCACCATGGGGGCGACGAGCTATTTCATGACTTATCAGGAGCCGCTTTCCCAGCGCTTCTCGGGCTTTCTGCGGCGCTTCGACGCCTTCTCCCGCGACGAGCAGCTCGTTGAGCCCGGAAAGAAGCGCTTCGACGCGTTGCTCGTGGGCTATGACCGCATGGGATATTCGATTCTGAGGAAACTTACCGCTCTGAAGCGCCATACTCTAGTTGTTGACTACAATCCTTCAGTTATCCGACGGCTCACCTCGCAAGGCGTCCCCTGCTTTTATGGGGACATCTCAGAGCCGAGCCTCCTCGAGCATCTCGACGCTTCCCGCCTCACGCTCGCCATTTCGACATCGCCCAACCTGCGCGACAACGAGACACTTATCCATAAACTCAAGCAGGCCAATCCCAAGTGCCGGGTCTTTGTGACTGCCCTGACGGCGGAGGACGCGCTCGAGCTCTACTCGGCGAAGGCGGATTACGTTATCGTGCCGCATTTCCTCGGCGGGGACCAGGTCTCGCTGCTCATCGAGCGTTTTTCTTCCGACTTCGACAAGCTTATTAGCCACCGCACCCGGCATCTCAAGGAGCTCGAGCACCGCAACCATGCACACCATTCGTAAACTTAGGAAGGAAAGCCAGGAGCTCAGGCCGAGCCTCCAGATAGGCAAGGCAGGAGTTACGGACTCTGTCGCCGCTGAGATTACCGCGCAACTGAAACGCAAGAAACTCATCAAGGTGAAGATGCTCAAGAATGTCCTCGGCCGCGAGTCACACGACTCACTCGCTCAGTCTATTCTCGAACGCGTGCCCTGTCTCCTCGTCCGGGAAGTGGGAAATGTGCTCACGCTCTCGTATCTTCCCAAAGCGCAAGATATAAAAGCCCGTCCGGCGAGGAAATCACCATGATTACGAAGAAGGACCTCAAGGAGTTCGGCTTCGTGACCGCAACGGACACCCCGGATGCAGAAATGGGCGAGGAAGCGCGCGGCGCGAAGGAACAGTTTACTGGCTATCCTGCCTCCTTGCGGCGCTATCGGCTTTTCGTGGAAGCGCATAATATGTCTATCGAGGAGCCTTACTTCTGGGTGAAAGAGTACCTGCAGCAGCGTGTCGGCTTCCCCGGGCTCATCAAAATAACGGATGTCTTCAGCGCCTCTGAGAACAGCAGTTTCTTCGGAGCGAGCCAGCAGCGCCTCGGTTTGCAACAGGACAAGGTGAGCCAATATCTGGCCACGATTGGGAAAATGGTCAAGGAATTGTTCCAGCTCATCAGGGAGCTGAGAATTCTGGACGAGCGCTTGGGCTATTACGCAGATTCATTCAAGCCGCGGTCGAATAGCCGAGGCTCCGCGGAAATCACGCTGAAGGGCATCTGGGTTGACATGGTGGAACAAGGCGCGAAGAACCCCGCGAGCGTGTATGGTATGGCTCGCGAAGTGCAGTTCATCACCCTGCCGGATTTATTCTTTAACATTCATCCGTTCGCTCAGGAAGATGTCGATGACACGGTCGAACGGGAAGCGGGGCAATTCAACAAAAAAGTCAGGGAGGTGCTCAAGCGCAAGTTGAGGAGCTATCTCGCCTGGAAAGAGCACACCTATGAGGAAATGAAGAACCGGCGCATCTTCACTCTCAAGTACCTCAGGCAGCATTACGAAATCATCAAGATGTATCTTATGTGGGTCAAGCCGTACCTCAAAAATATTGAGCGGCTGACGATGGATACCCAGAAGATGGACTCTCCTGATTTGCTGAATGCTTTCGAGACTTCGGTTATCGAAGTGGAACTGCTCGCGACAAAGGAGGCGAAAGGGTCAGAAGGCGAACTTTTCGAGTGCATCCTCTGCAGCTTTTACTTCAGGACGCGGCCAGAGATGAACTACCAGCAGGAATACCAGCGTGGGCCTATCCATGTGGGGCGCGTCGAGATGAACTTTCGCGGCTATATTTGGAGTCCGGAGCAAATAGAGAAGTACCAGAAACTGCGTGACCGGGAGGATTTCAAGCTGCTCGGCATTGTGGACGGGAGTGTCAAGGCGGCGATGGAGAGCCTGGGGGACGAGATGGAGCGCTACCTGCGCGAGGCAGGCGATGACCTTCCCGATAAGAAAAAAGCGGGCGGCGAGGAGCATGAGGATGAACATAGCGGAGGCCATGGCGGCGGGCACCATCTCGAGTCGGTGGAGTCCGGATCAGTTCAACGTTTCTCTCCAGCGTGGAAGAGCGTTCGGCAGATGCTTGAGAGTGTGACGCACGGGGGGCACGGCGCTGACAAGAAGCACGCTTGGCACCTTGAGAAGGTGAAATACGACGCCACGGATTCTCTGAAGA
>JAUSJW010000017.1 GCA_030647105.1 Nanobdellota archaeon
CCGACAAGACGGTGCGCATCCTCTACGTCGGAAGGATTGTGCCTGAGAAAGGGGTGCATGTGCTGCTCGACGCCATGACTCTGCTTTCCGATGCTCTCCAAAAACAAGACCTCTCCCTCGAGCTGACTCTTGTCGGCACTCCTGTTATTGGGAAGAGTGTTGCTTCCTCGTATTATCACTCGATTCTGGAGCGCATCGAACACTTGCATGAGCCGCGTGGAAAACTGCGCCTTCAGGTGAGGCACATTCCCTACCTGAATCGCGTCGAGCTCACCCAGCGCTACCTCGCCACGGACATTGTTGTGTGCCCCTCTGTCTGGGAAGAACCCTGGGCGTATGTGAAGCTAGAGGCGTTGTTCTTCAAGGCAGTCCTTATCGCTTCCAAGGCAGGCGGCATTCCAGAAGGGCTGACGAGCGGAAAAGACTGCTTTCTCATCGAGAAAGGGGACGCAAAAGCGCTGGCCTCACGGCTTGAATCAGTTCTGTTAGGCATCTCTAAAAAAGACGCCTCTCTCAAAGCCCTGTGCGAGCGCGGACATACCCTGGTGGCAAGCCAGTACCTGACACAGAACCGGTATAAACGATTCTTGGCAGGGATTCAGTCTGTTTTTGCTGGCAAGGCGTTGGCAAGAAGGACGCCGAGAAAATAAGCCATAGCCGTGCTAATGAGCACGCCTCCGAACGCGGCTTCTCTCTCTACTCCTAATCGCTCAAGAGCCAGCGTAACCGCGCCTTCGCGAAGCCCCAGGCCGGAGAGTGTAAACGGCACTAACGACAAGAGGGTCGCAGCGTTGAAGATAGCAAGCAGCGCGAAAAAGGAGATTTCCGTTCCCAACGCGAGATAAATCAAGTAGGGTACCAGTCCGCCGAGGACAATCTTGCCGGAGGTGAGGAGCACCTTCAACGCGATTGTTTTTGGCTGGTCGCGGGCGTAGCTGGAAAGCGCGATTGAGAATCCCTGGAAATGTGCGGCGCGCTTTCTCAAGACATATTTTTTAATGAGTTCGCGCGGGAATTTGAGCAAAAGAATGGCGACCATGGCGGCGCACCCCGCCAGCGCGAGCGCCAGGGCTATCCACCAGGCGATTCCGAGATACACGACAAGCCCCAGGCCGCCCACCAACAAGACCAGGGCAAAGGACAGCATTCGGTTCAGGAGAACCGCGGCAAGCCCTTCCCCCATACCAATGCCTTTCTTCTTGAGAAAGGGAAGGATGACCAGGTCGCCTGACCTCCCCGGAAGAATAAGACCCGCGCACCAGGCATAGCCGTAGAAGACGAGCGTGTCTTTCCAATGCAATTTTCCTTTGGGCAGGAAAACATGCAGGCTCACGCCGTCAAGGATGAGCGTGAGAACCATGATAAGCAGAGCAACGAGCAGCAGAGGCAGGTTCGCAGTTACTAACAGCCTCCAGAATGCGGCAAGCGGAACCTGCGTGAAAAAGAGGACGAGGATGAGCGCGCTGACGACAAGCTTGAGCCAGGCCTTCATTTGCGTTGCATATCCGCCAGAAACCCGAAGAGCATGATTTGGATGCCAGTCAGGATGAAGAGCGCGGAGAGGATGACGCGCGGGATGCCTCCAACACCGCCGGTATTCAGGAGCGTGATGACAATCCAGACACCGAGCGCGAACCCCACAGCCATGAAGAGGCTGCCGATGAGCCCGAAGAATTTCAGGGGGGCGAAGTCGCGGTGGATTCTCAGGAGCGTTATCCACGCTTTTACCGCGTATTCAAACGGATTCGAGACCAGTCTGCTTTTTCCGTCGCGCCTCGCGAAATAGATAGGCACTTCCACGATACGCATGCGCTCTCTCGCGGCGCGGACAATCTGCTCTTGAGTATACGTGTGCTGGGAGTCCATGGCGAGTTTCGCCACTTCAGGAGTGAAGGCGCGAAAACCGGTCTGGCCGTCGGTAATGCGCTGGCGGGTCATCCGGGAGATGACTCGGGAAAACGCTTTGTTGCCCCAGCGCTTAAGGAGAGGCATGGATTCAATCTTGCCGAGGAAGCGCGAACCCAGAACAAGGTCCGCCTTGCCGTCCGCGACGGGTTTGACGAGCTTTTGAATCTCTTTTGCCAGATACTGGCCGTCGGCGTCCATGTGGACGATGACATCCGGCTTTAATTTGAGAACCTCCCGCATTTCGGTCCTGAAGGCTTCAGCAAGGCCGAGGTTTGCGGGGTGGCTGATAGTAATGGCGCCCGCCTTCCTCGCTACTTCAGCGGTGTTGTCTGTTGAGCCGTCGTCCACTACCAGAATTTTACACTTTGCTTCCTTCTTGATGCTTTCGAGAACAGCGCCGAGCGTCTTTGCTTCGTTGAAGGCCGGAATCGTGACAATAAGCTCCATTGGCCAGCTAAAGGGCAAATTATTTAAATAGATTTCCTTCGGTGGGCTTATGGGGGTTCTGTCTATCCTGCTATTTTGTGCCTATACCTATGGCCTCGGGACACTCTGCACGCTCTTCTGGAAGGAGGAGGGGTACGAAAAGCACCTGATGCGGGTCGGCGTGGGCCTGGGAGCCTGGGTTGTTTTGCTGGTGCTTTTGGACTTCTTCGGCTTGCCAGTGGATTGGAGGATAGTACTGGCAGTCTCTCTTTTGGGATGTGCTCTTGCGGCGTATCGCGCTAGGGCTTCGCTCTCTTTCAAGCTTCGCGCCCCGAGCGTCTTTGCGGCGGTTGTGCTCGTGCTTTTCGGGTTAACGCTCTTTATGTACGCCGAGGGAGCCTTCGCTTATCCCTATTTCGAGGACGACGACCCGTGGGGGCACGCGACAGGCATCAAGTATATCTCAGTTGAGAAAAATTTCAATGACCCGCATAAGCAGTTCGGCTACATCGACCCGTATCCCCCAGGGTACGACGGCGTGTTCGCTATTCTGCACCAAACCTCGCCCGAATTGATGTGGACGATGAAGTTTTTTAACGCGCTTATTTGCGCTTTAGGGGTGGTGTTTTTCGCGTTCTTCGCGAAGCGCTTCTTCAAGGACACCTCTAAAGCACTGGCGGCGACAGCGATTTTCGCGGTTATTCCGTCTTACCTGAGCCATTTCATCTGGGCGCATTCGCTCGCGATTACGCTCTTCCTCGTCGCATTGTACTGCTTGGTGCGCATTTCGGAGGACAAGCGATGGATAGCTCCGACAGCCTTTGCTATTGGTGGAATATGCTTAACGCAGCCGAGCAAGCCGCTGAAATACGCTGTGATGTTGTTCATCTTCCTGGCAGCGTACTCCTGGTCGCGAAAGAAGCTGCGGTGGGAAGAGGCGGGCGCCGTCTTTGGCGGTTACGCGCTGTCGCTGTTGTGGTGGGGGACGCGCGTGATGTCGATGCTTGCGGGACTGAAAACACCCGCTGACAAGGTTCTCGTCTCCGCCTCCCAAACAGGACTCTGGGCCTGGCTCCAGCGTGTGTTCCCTCCGGGGACTGGCACGGGGACACGCGCGTACACTGTCTCTGATTTCTTTGTCGCGAAAGGGCAGAACATGATTAACAATCCAGTCGGTTGGGGGATTGGCATCTCTCTCTTGTTGGCCGTAGGAATCCTTGTTTTCATTCACAAGATAAGGAAGTCCCCAAGAGAAGAACATGCTCTTCCCTTGACGCTCCTCTTGTGGTTTGTCTTTGCTTTTATTGGCGTGAATGCGCTGACATTCAGCTTGCCGGTGGGCTTTCACGCATTTAGGTTCTGGATGACGCTCGCGATTCCTGTGTCGCTCATCGCTGCTGAGGGCTTTGTGTTCGTCGCGCGATTTCTTTCAAGATTGAAGATTCCGATGGCTGTTTCCATTTCGCTGCTTGTTGTTTTGCTGTTCTTTACTTCCGGCCTGCAGAAGTACCAAGTGAACACCGCGGCGTGGGGCCCGGGAGCGAGCTGGACATCGGGAGAGGAACTGCAGGGATACCTTTCGCTGTTGAGCCTGCCTCCCAACACGCCCGTGTTCACCTACGGCGATTCTGAGCCCGTTATCGGCCTGAACGCGTACGACTGCATGTGGTGCGATGAAGTCTTCGAGTTCAAGAAACAGGCGCTGCTCGTGAACGCCACTGCTCTGCAACCCTGGCTCAAAGAACAGGGGTATCAGTATCTTGTTGTGAGCGGCCGGACCATTATGGAACTCGCCCCCACATACGGCAACAGGACTTCGGTTCTTGTGAACACGCGCTTGCAGGATCTTTCCAATTCTGGGCTCTTCGAACTAGCGTATCAGAACAACGCCCTTGTGCTTTTCAAGCTCGCTTAATGCGCAGAAGTTCTAAGACTAAATCTGTCTCTTCTTGAGGAATCCCGTTGAGCATGAGCAGCATGGCGATGTAGACCAAGCCGCCAATCGCCGCCATCCCTACAATGGGCATCACCGGCAGATACCAAAGCACTACACCCATCACACTCGCTGAGAGGAGCGGCTTCCATGCGAGACGGTGGAAGGCTGTCGGATAGCCGTTTCTAGCGGCGAGCCAGGAGATGAAAGCGAAATTGACGACCTGTGTGATGATAGTGGCAAGAGCGGCTCCTTTCGCGGCCAGTAAGGGTATGAGGAAGATGTTGAGCAGCACATTCATGATTGCGGCCATGCCTCCGGACAAAGCGAAGAGGCCTTGCCGGTCTATCGCGTTGAGCAGGAAGCCGATGAGGTAGTTGATGAAGAGCGGAGCGAGAAGGAGGGAGAGGAGGCGCAGGACAGCGGCGGACTCCGCGAACTGGCCATGGTAGACAAAGAAGATGACCCTATCGGAAAGCATCCAGAGCCCCACGGACAGGGGAATAGCGAGCACAAGGAGGACGTAGAGCGATTTTCTGTAGACCCGTTTTAGGTCTTCATGGCTGCGCTCGCTGAAGAGGCGGGACATCACCGGGAAATTGGCGTACATAACGATGACAGGCAAGAAGAAGAGACCGTCAATGAGCGTGGCGGCAGCGCTGTACCAGCCGGTTACGGCAAATCCCGCCATAGCGCCCAGCATGACCTTGTCGATTTGGGTGTAAATGATTTGGAAGAGGCGGGACATCCAATACTGAACTGATTCTTTGAGGATAAGTTTCCAGCTTTTCCATTCGAAGAGAAAGAAGATTTCTGTGACCTTCTTCGAGGCGAGGAAGAGATGAAAGAGGAAACTGAGCGCCTTGCCAGCGATGAGACCGATGAGGAGCGCCCCCACGCTCGGACTAATTGAAAAGGCCGCGACTGCTGAACCGAGCGCCAGAAGCTTGTCAACGGTGATGCTATAGACTGTGAGGTCGTTCTGCTCGTGCGCCTTGAAGAGCGCGCTGAACACGGAGTTGAACGCGGTGAAGAGCTCATGGAGCATGACCAGGGCGATGAGGCCAAGAATGCCTTTCGCCTCGGGAATGGCGAGGGCTATGATGCTCGCTATCCCGTAACTTGCCAACGTCGCGCAGAGCTTGAGGCCTAACGCGTTTCCTAAGAGCTTGAGGGTTTGCTCCTTCTTTCTCGCCATCTCTTTTAGCAGGAAGGTATCGAGGCCGAAGCTCGAGAGCACGATGAAGAGGCTGATGAAAGCGAAGGCATAGGCATACTGGCCATAGCCGAGTTCGCCGAGACGCCTGGCGATGAGAATTAAGAGCAGAAACGAGATGCCTTTGTTCACCATCTCCGACGCGAACAGGAGACCAGCGTTTTTCGCGATGCTGCGGGCGTGCGACATGTTTGAGGCTGAAGCTTTTAGCTACTTAAATGTTTGCGAGAAACCTATATAAACGCCTTTGTTTGAGGGGTTATTATGTGCGGCATCTGTGGATTCACGTGGGAAGATAAAGAGATTCTGAAGCAGATGATGCGATCGATTTCCCACCGCGGCCCTGACCAGAACGGAACGTTCTTTGAGAAAGGAGTCTCTCTCGGGCACCTGCGCCTGAGCATCATTGACTTGTCTCCCGCCGGAAAACAGCCGATGTTCAACGAAGACGGCGATATCTGTGTGGTTTTCAACGGCGAAATCTACAACTATCGCGAGTTGAGAACTGAACTTGAAAAGAAGGGACATCGCTTTGCCTCCCAGACAGATACCGAAGTGATTGTGCACGCGTATGAGGAATATGGGGAGAAGTGCGTCGAGAAGTTCAACGGGATGTTCGCGTTCGCGATTTGGGACTCCAAAAAGAAGAGGCTGTTTCTCGCTCGTGACAGGCTGGGCGTGAAGCCGCTCTATTACCACTTCAAGAACGGTCAACTGATTTTCGCTTCTGAGATGAAGGCGCTCTTGCAGCACGAGATTGCTCGCAAGATGAACTCAAGTTGCCTGCAGCAATTAATCGCCTACGCATATCCAGTGAACGGCGATACGTTGCTTGAGGGCATCGTTGAATTGCTGCCCGGGCACACGCTGACGTTTTCAAATGGGAAGATTGATTTACGGAAGTACTGGGACCTTGAAGTCAGGGAAACTAACTTTTCTGAGAAGCAATATGTGGATACGTTGCGCTCGCTTCTCGAGGCCTCTGTGAATCGCAGGCTGATTTCCGACGTTCCTTTGGGCCTTACCTTGTCTGGAGGGCTCGACAGTTCTATGCTCGTCGCGCTCGCTAGCAA
>JAUSJW010000068.1 GCA_030647105.1 Nanobdellota archaeon
AATAGAACGCCCAAGAGCATCGTCATCAGGATGAAGCTCGTGCCGCAGCGGGGGTGGAAGCGGATGAAGGACTTCACGTTCTTGACCGTGAGCGGCTTCTTGCTCTCGTGGCAGAACACGACTTTATGCTCCGCGCCGTGGTATTGGAAGACGCGGTAGATGTCCTTCATCTTCGAGATGCCCCAGAGGTAGCCGATGAGCAGCGCAACCTTGATGCCGCCATCGACGAGATTGAAGAGGAGTGGCCTTGTTTCTTCTGAGATGCCAAGGAGTACAGTGAGCAGGTACGGAAGCGCGAGGAACAAGGCGAGCGAGAGGAGGAGCGAGACTAAAACAGTGATACCGACCTGCATATCGGAGAGCGTTTCCTCCTCTTCGCCTGACTGCTGGGCGCTCCAGGAGAGCGACTTGACGCCGATGACCATCATGTCGACGAGCAAGACCATGCCGCGGATGAAGGGAAGGCGCGCGACTCTGCCGCGGCCCTTGAGCCGCTCGACCATCGTGACAATCTTTCCCTTTTCGGTGCGGACAGCGACACCGTAGAAATGCGGCGAGCGCATCATCACGCCTTCAAGCACAGCTTGTCCTCCGATGACAGGTTCTTCCATAAGGAAGTTCACTCTTGACAGCTTATTAAAGTTTGTGAAAGAGTAGAAACCACCCCGGGAGGCTTTATGCCTCCCCGTATCTTGCACGCTGGCCGGGCGTAACCTGCCATTTCCATAACGTTTATATAACTCCGTCCTGAAGCAAAGGGCATGACCGCGGAGAAGGAGCTGTTTGAGCTGGGCAGGATTGCCTGGGGCATCGAGCGCTATTCTGAGGAGAACGACTCTGAGCTCGACCGCCAGCTCGAGAGCGTCGAGGAGCTTCTCGAGGAATTCAACCGCAAGTATCCCTCTCTCTTCATCAAGGTACACGGCGACTCAACCGAGTGCCGTATACGCGTCTTCATCAACGAGACGTCCGTGCGCAAGATTTTCGACGAGGTCGCCTCCAAGCTGCCCGGCCTCACCTTCATCGGATTGTCGGGCTTCCAGGAAGCGGGCCTGCAGCAGGAGGCGCAGTTCGCTGCGCTCGTTGAGGAGATGGGTGATGAAGTGTTTCTCACCTATTCCAAGGCCGGGACGACCGAGACGATTCACCTCGCCTTCGACAAGAAGCTCGGCAAGGTAGAGCTGGAGCTCGAGCCCAAGGAGCTGATAGTCGCCGCGAGTTCACAGGCGCAGCTGCTGCTCAAGTACATGAAGAAAGGCGACAAGAGCGTCCACTTGCTCGAGAAAGCGTACCTCATCGGGTTCTCCGATATCGACGACAAGGCGCACTTCGAGTGGGAAGACAAGTTCCATCCCAAGCATTTGGAATAGAGTTTAATGTTTTCTAAGAGGAGAGATTACAACGGAACGTATCCTCTGGATATTCGGGTTTGAATTCTTTTTTTGAGAAAAGAAGGGAGATTACATGGTCGCTCCCCCATCGGATGCGTTTACCGTAAGATAGCTTAAGGAATTGACGACGTAGAAATAAATCAAAAGAGAAAGAAAAAAAGAAAAAAGAAGCTTATCGCTTCTTCTTCCTGCCTCCGCGGCTCATCATGGCCCCGGAGATGTCACCTTGCTTGTCGATGAAGTAGAGCATTCCTGACTGCTTCTTGATGCCGACCTTCGCGACAACCTCGACCTTGCCCTTGCCCTTCTTCTTTCCACGGGCCATCATTGCGCGGGCGACGTTGCCATTCTTGTCAACGAAGTACAGGTATCCTTTCTGTTTCTTAACTCCAGCTTTCGCGATTTTCTTTGCCATTTGTTTTTCCCTCTATAGTATATCGACGAGGTCCACCCCGCCGATTTGAATCCTGACGACGGAGATATATAAATGTTTTGATTTCAGCGTCGGAAGGCTCGTCGGTGAACTAAGAAGAGTTCAGAGAAATCCTGAAAGGGAACGCTGTTTCACGTCGGAGGTTGGGCGAATGGAGGGTTTCCTCACCGCGGGCGCTTCCCCTGGAATCTGCGGGATGCCATATTCTCCGTCGTATCCCGGCACGACCTGAATCTTGCCCTCGCGGTTCGCCATCAGAATGGAGGCGATACGCTCGTCGGACGCCTTGACAAGTTCTTCTTGCGGCGTCGTCAGCAGGATATCGAGCTCGGTGCGTTCCTTGGTGACGAGCTTGTGATAGCGCTCCCATACTCCTTTCGTTGACACCGCTTTTCCCGTGGCTTGGGCGAGCAGCTCTGATAACGGGATGATTCTCTTGAACGGAATTGCGTCTTTTTTCATATATCCTTCCGGGCGGTCGGCGAGCTCCTCGACACGCTGCTCGACGCCCACCGTAAGCTTCTTTTTGCAGACCGGGCAGATGTCGTTGAGCTTTTTTGATTCTGTGGGCGAAAGGGAGACATTGCACGCGCGGTGGCCCGTCCAATGGTACTTGCCAAACGCCGGGTCGACCTCGAGGGTCTCGACAAATCCGGTTTGAGTCTTGATGGTGTTGATAATGTTCTTGTACGTGAGGTCTTTGAGTTCGAAGACGTTCGCTTCTCTTCCCATCCTCCACGGCCAGAAGGAATGGAGGTCGGAATTGGAGACGAGCGTGTACTTGTCGAGCGCGCTGATGCGCCAGTTCATACAAGGATCCGAACTGAGTCCCGTTTCAATCGCGAAGATGTGCTTCTCCATGTCCTGAAAGCATTCCTTAATAGAATTAAAGCCGCCATTCTCGCCGAGGGCGCCGAACCAGGGCGTCCACGCGTGCGCGGGGATGATTTCGATGCGCTCATCAATCGCTTTGAGGCGCTCGACGAACTCCGGCGACGGGATGCCGAAGATAGGCCTGCCATCATAATCGACGCGGCCCCTGGTGAGCAGCCAGTCAGTTATTTTCTTTACAGCGTCGATGTCTGGAGCGTAAACGAGGTGGTGGATTCTCCTGCCTTTGCCACCTTGAGTGTAGACAAGGGAGATTTCTGTCTGCAATAAAAATGGGAATCCGGATTTGGAGTACAAGATGCCCTCTCCTTTGTCAGTTAGCTCTTGCTTAATCTCAGAAATCCACTTCGGATGGGTAAAATCGCCGGTACCGAGAAGATTCACACCCTTCACGCGCGCCCACTTCTCGAGGTTCGCGAGATTCAGGTCTTTTCCCGTCGCCTGGCTATGCTCGGAATGCACATGCAAATCGGTGATGACGCGCATAAACGACAGAAAAGGCGGAATGTTATATATCTTGCGCTACTTGAACACCTTGCCCGTCTCGTGGCTCCAGAGCGTCAAGTCAATCTCGTCGATGGGGATTTGGATTTCTTTGGAGAACTTCTGGAATTGTTTCTCGATTTTAAGATAATTTTTATGAGTGAGAGACTTGGGTATCCTCTTCATAACTCCCAATTCTACAAGATGTTTGAGAATATGGCGGTCGAGAATCGCGAGGCTCTCATGGCCCGTGTTTCGTAAGAAGTGGCTCGCCTCCTTCAATCCGAGTCCTTTCACGTTCTTGACGAGGAAGGCGCGTTTCTCGAACGGAGTCTTGCAGGTTAAAAGTCCGCTTATTATTTTTTCGTGGTTTTGCTTGAATAACGCTAGGTGCTTCGCTTTCGTGTTGTGAAAACGGGTATACTTCTTGAGGATTTCCCCGAGGATCTGCGGCTCCCGATGCTTGAAATCAAGTCGCATCAGTTCCTGAATGCAGACGTCGCAGCGAAACGCGTTGGACTGCGGCGTGAGAAGACAAAAACACAGTTCATAGAACTGATCTTCGGCATTCTTGTAGTCCTGCAAGCGGGCCTTGATTTCCGCCTCGCGCTCCTTATGCTCTTCTTTGAGCTGAAATTGATTCATCAGCGATTGAAGTGCTTCTCCATCTGGCGCTCCACCTTCTCGATGGCGCTATGAAGGCTCTTCTCGGCGCCGAACTCCATGCCGTCAGAGTGGAATTTTCCCTTGTCTGTCTCGACAAAGAGCTTGATATGGTGCATCGCCCTGCCCCTGGATGTCTCCTTGTGGAGGTCGATGTCGATATTAACGAGCATCTCCGTAAAACGGGCGCCATGCTGGTCGACGAACTTCTCGAGCCGGCTGTTGATGAACCCCTTCTCCTCTTCATTTATCCGGCTCATATCGCCCATAAATCGAATCGTGTTGGTCATACTTCACCCCTGATTTCCTTTGTTTCGGGAATTAATAAAGATTCTGTTTTGGACGAGCTGAGAGCGCCTCGCAATTGCGCTTCTAGCCGGCCGTAGCACACGCCCATGAGCTTTTGGAGGTTGACGCAGTCTTCTTCATTATACTCAACGAGGAGGTTGAGGTAGCGGTCGTCTCCCGAGCCTCGGTACATCCGCCAGAGCGTAAGCGCGTCGCCGCCGTACATCTTCTCGACGATTTCCGAGCGCCTGATTCCCAATTGTTTCTCGATTTCCTTGAGGCCGCCTGTTAATCCGATTCTCGCGCAGCAATGGCGCAGGTCGATGTGTGGGATAGGCGGCAGGATATCGGTTCTTTTTCTCAGGAAGGGCAAATCAAAGCTCGAGCCGTTGAAGGTAATGATGAGTTTGTACTGGCTCAGCTCCGCCTTGAGGGTGGAGAAATCGAGGTTGATGCCGCGAATCATCGTCTTGGTGCGCAACCCATCGAAGAGGCCGATAACGGTAACTCCCGCCTGATCGTTTAATCCGTCGGTTTCGATGTCAAGGAACACCGCTTCGTCCTTGAACAGCGGCCAGAGGCGCCAGGTCTCGGTTGTTGGAAGCTTGTTGAGAAAGAAGGCGGAGTCGCCGAGGTGCAGGGCGCGCTTTGCCGCCAATAATGAGCGGTCGAAGTACGCTTTCTTCTCGCTTGGAAAGCCCTTGATTTCGGAACTTCCGAGAAATGAGTCCCACGAATGAATCCCTTGCTTCCACAAGCTCTGCTCCTTGCCTTCGCCGACACGCTCGAGAATCTGGAAGGTGTTTTGAATCATTACGTTATTTCGGGAGAAGTCGCTTATATAGCTCACGCGGGCACTGGACGTCCGGTGTGTTTTGTTGGAGTTTAGTCGTTGGTTTGAGTGAGCCAAGCAAGGACAGGCATAAGAGTGATACGCTTGCCCTCTCTGGTGAGTTCTCCTGACTGCTCAAGGGTCAACAGGAGTCCTTTTTTTAGCTTAAAGGTGACCATCGCCTCAAGGAGCCCGCTGAGTTCTCTTTCCTGATTTGCTTTATCCATTGAATAGCAGACCTGTATCGCTTCAGTTATCGTTGTTCCCGTTTTCACGACAAAATCGCACTCATGCTTCTCCGCGTGGTAATAAGGCTCCTTGCCGCGCCTCTTCAATTCAAGAAACACAACGTTTTCGAGGTTCTTCCCTTTGTCCGGAGTGAATGTTGCCCCGCATACGCGATGAAACGCAGAGTCAATCAGGTAAATTTTTCTTGGAGACCCGAGCTGCTTTTTTACAGAATAAGAGAACTTCAAAAGCTCGAAGAAGAGGTAGGAATTACCCAAATAAGAGAGATATTCCTTGACCGTTATCGCGTTTGAGAGCCCGAGTGCGTTTTTCAGCGCGTTATAGGTGAATGGCGACGCTACCAGTGTCGCGAGGAGGTTCACGAGTTCTTTCATGATTTTCTCGCGCCTGACGTCATAGCGCGCGATGATATCCTTATAGAGGATATTTTCGAAGAGAGTCCGTACATAATCGACATCCTTGTTTTTGAGATACTCGGGCAGACCGCCCGTACTCAAGTATTCCTCAAAGAGCCTGAGCAGGGCCACTTTCTTTTCAGGGATATGCCAATCCGCCTTGGCTAAGAGAACGCTCTTGTACCTTAGAAACTCTGAAAATGAAAACGGATAGACTTCAAAGGCCTTGTATCTCCCGGTCAGCCGTGTTCCCATCTCCTTGCTGAGCAGCGCGGCGTTTGAACCGGTGAGCACTACTTTTTTTCCCGCCTCCTGCAACCGCCTCACAAACGTCTCGAACTTATCGATGTTCTGGACCTCGTCAAAAAAATAGATGTTCGTGGGGCCGTAGGCCTCGATAAGCGCTTCGTTTAACAGTTCGAAATCCTGCGCTCTGAAGTCGAGCAGGCGCTCGTCCTCGAAGCTGGCATAGCACCACCCCGTGACTTCCTGCATCATCTGCCTGAGCAGGGTTGACTTCCCACACCTCCTCACGCCGGTGAGAATCAGCACCCGCTCGTCCTTCATCCAAGGCAGAATCTTGCCCAAGAGGTCTCTTCGAATCATTTCTTTCTTTACTTCGAGGTCTTTCTTCTGGTTGAACACGACCTGCCTGAGAAGATCCTTTGTTATCATACTAATTGGTAGTTAGTACTTATATTTAAATGTACTCATTGGTGGTTAGTATAAACTACTAGAGAGACCAAGAATCTGGAAGGTGTTTTGAATCATTACATTATCGCGGGAGAAGCCGCTTATATAGCTCACGCGGGCACTGGACGTCCGGTGCTAGAAAAGTAAGTGATTAGTTCTTATCGTGAAGCTAATGCTTCTGCGAAGAGAATTTCATCTAATCGCTCGAGGGTTTTTGGGTCTAATCTGCGTGTGGGTGTGCGCAACGTCGCAGCAGCGATTTCCAAGGTAGTATCGGCTCTCGCCTGAATGGCTGCTGCTCTTGAGCCGTCAGCTTTGCATCGCTCTTCAGCGCCATAAGCCATCTCTCCTACAACTCTTGCGAGGCCTCTTCCCTCTTTAGGACCTGCGTACTGGAATTCTGTTCTTAACATGGCGACAAGGAGAGGTGCATATCTGTTATGAATGTTTGCAACATTCACGGGCCGTTCATCAGGGGCGAATGAATAGAGTTCGCTTAAACTGCCCGTGACGGAAGCACCCCGGGGCAGGGGAAGTTGATCTACGCCGAGTAGAACAAAATTTGTTCGGTCTCTTTGACGCCCCATTGAAACAGGAATAGACATCCCGCGAAAGTAGATGACACTCTGGCCGGCAGAGGCTAAGGTTTCAAGAACCGTTACGGGCGCTTCCTTGCAATAGCCCACTAGGTCAGCATCATGCTTAACTCCATTTAGAGAGACGTGATTGGCGACATATAGGGGCTCCCCTTGTTTAGCAGGCCCATATTGTTCTAGAATTGCTGTTGGCATTCGTAGCAGGAGTCTTAAATTCTATAAAAAACTATCTTTTCTAGAAAGTAGTGAAAGAAAAAAGAAGAGATTACCTTTTCTCAACATACCCGCACTTGCCGCAAGTTAATCTGTCCTTGTGGTTCGCGAGGAACGACTCGGGGCCGCACTTGGGGCAGAACTTGTTTTTGCGCGTGGCTTTGTCGCCCGCCGCAGTGTAGAGTTTGAAGC
>JAUSJW010000070.1 GCA_030647105.1 Nanobdellota archaeon
TCCAAAGCCCATCTGCCGTCTTTCTGTGAAAGTGTTCCCGTTATTGAATAGGAAACGCCTTGCTCCATCGGAGAACAGGAGAGATTGCACTCGTTTCCACTGCAGGTTGAGCCTTCAATGACTATTCCCGAGATTCCGCCGATGGTCAGCTGGCCGCCGCAGGAATTGCAGCACGGATTTTCCTCTGAGCAGGCCATCATTGTGCATCGCGTCAGGCCCGGCTCAGGCGTTGCAAGAAGAGTGAGAGTCTTGCCTGAATAATTCTCCGGACTCGCCAAGACTTGCTCCGCAGTCAAAGGCACGGGTTGAGAAACACAGCCCATAAGCAAGATAACAAGGCAACACGCTAAGATAGCTCCCCTCATAGCATACCATGGAGCAGAATGGCTATATATAGGTTACGTTTGAGTCGAGAATTACGAAGAGGGGCTGACATCAAGGATATAGCCGTCCTCGGTGTTCCTGAATTGGCCAGTGAGCGCGGTTTCGCGATAGGCGGTGATGGTGCAGTTCAGCTGGCACTCGTTGCCCCTGCACGTCGGACCCTCAATCTGGATGTCGCCCTTGGAGGTCTTGACAAGCAGCGTCGCGCCGCAGAGGTTGCAGCAAGCGTTCTCAGCGGGGCAAGCCATCTTGGTACAGCGCACCGGGCTCAGCTCAGGGGAAGCGGTTATCGTAATCTGCTTGCCTTCGTACTGCTGGGGATTCGTAAGAAGTTTCTCGGCAGTGAGAGGAGCGCAACCTACCAGTATCAGCACGCACAGGGCTAAGAGGGCTCCTTTCATGGTACAATTTGAGGCTCGAGTGCTATTTATAGGTTATGGTACAGCTCACTGAAGCGTCGCTTTCATGCCGGAAACCTGCACCTTAGGAGCACCAAATTTGCTTTCGACGCTTGAAAGAATCGATTCTATCAGCGAAGACTCGCGCTCGTACACCACAGGCACTGCCGTCATGTTAAGCGTGCGCTCGACATATCCGAGGGCTTCCCGCTTGCCACCGAGCTCATCGACCAGACGCACGTTCTTTGCCTCCATCCCGAGGAAAAACTCTCCGGTTGCTAGCACATCTATCTCGCTGCGGCTCAGATGGCGGTTCTTTGCGACCGCGTCCTTGAAGACGCCATGCATGAGGTCGATTTTCTTCTGCAGGTATCGCTTTTCCTCGGCAGAGAGCTTGCGGTAGGGCACGCCCACATCCTTGTACTGACCCCCGACCAGACGCTCGTAGCTGACATTGAAATCCGTGAGCAGGCCAGAAAAGTCAAGATAGCTCCCGATGACACCGATAGATCCGGTGATAGAGAGAGGATCCGCGACAATGTAGTCGGTAGCCGAGGCAATCCAGTACGCGCCCGAAGTACCTGATTCGCGAATCCAGGCAACTGTGGTTTTATTGGTTCTCCCGATGGCGGTCGCGATTTCATTTGAAGCGACCGGAGCGCCACCCGGAGAGTCAATTTCCAAAAGGATAGCCCTGATATCGGGGTTCGCGTCCGCGTCCTCGATTTGCTGCACAATCTCCCCTGAGACCGCGGCGCCTTGCATGAATCCTCCACCGGAGGTGAGTATGACCCCTTTAATCGGAACGATGGCGACGTTGCCCGCCCCCCTGCCTGCGCCCGAGGCGAGCGATATGAGCCCGGAGAAAAAAATCGCGAGCACAAAAAGCGCTAAAAGTACGACAACAACAGTTACCCATCTACGTTTTTTCACTTGTTTCATGGTTCACCTATAGAGCGTAATACTGCACCGTCGAGGTCCGCGAGATGAGCTCGCTGAGCCTTCTGCTGTCCTTGCGTACGAGGATATAGACAACGTCGATGAACAGGAGGATGAAGAACGGGAAAATCAGAAGCATGGGCAGGTTCCGGAGGATGTAGGGGGAAAATCGCTGTTCCTCGCCACGCACCGAAATGCCGAAGAGCATCTTGCCGGGAGTCGCGCCGAGCCGGTACTCCAAAATGGAGAAGTACAGCACCGCGAGCAGGCCGTAGGCGAGCATGACAAGCGAGAGGGAAACCGCGATGTCTGGGCGCGCATTGAGGAATTCCATCGTATCCCCAAAGCCCCCCGTCATAGCAGGCACCACGCGCTGGAACGGGGAGCCGATGACAGCGTCCAAAATAAAGAGATCCGCGAGAAACGCGACAAAACGCTTCCATAATGGCGGCGAAGCGGCGAAGACGCGCTCCTGCGGCAGATTCAGGGACATTCTTCTGCTAAATACGCGCCATTATAAAAACATATGTGCAATAGCTTTAAATAGTGTCCCCCATTTGATTGTATAATGGGATTTTATAAGAAGCGACCTCAGCAACCGATAGACGAACAGGCGGAGATTTCTCGCATCAAGCTGCCGCGCGGGCAGGAGACGTTCGGAGTCGTTGAGCAGCGCCTCGGTGGGTCGCGCATGCGCGTGCGGTGCCTCGACAGCAAGACACGCATCTGCAGAATTCCCGGAAGATTGAAGCGCACGCTCTGGGTTCGCGAGGGCGATATCATCATCGCCGAGCCGTGGGAGCTGGGCGGAGACGAGAAGGGCGATGTCGTGTTCAAGTACACGAAGGCGCAGACCGGCTGGCTGCATAGGAAAGGCTATTTGAGCAGCCTAGAGAATATGAGTGAGTTCTAGATTATTTCTTATCTTTCTAACTTATATTGAATCTTGTTAATGAATAAACTTCCCGAACAAAGCTAAACACTACAAAAATTCCATGGATACGTGATATCGCTTCAAACTCGGGCTAGACCAAAGAAAGCAGCTCGCTCAGTTTTTCTATCCTCTTATCGCCGTTCCTTCCGAAGCCGATGTACGTGACTCCGGCGGACTTCGCCGCGAGCTCGTCGGTGTAGGTGTCTCCGACATACAGCACGTCGGTCCGTTCCACTTTGAGCTCCTTGAGCGCGCGCATGATGAGGTCCGGCGCGGGCTTTCCGCGTTCGACATCGTCATAGCAGTTGACGCTGTTGAAGAGAGAAAGGAGCTCGCAGCTTCTGAGCATGTCCAGGGTGAGCGCGCGGGGGGTGTTGGTGACGACAGCGAGCCTCAGGCCTTTCTTCCTGAGCGCCTCAAGCGTCTGCTTCGTGTCCGGAAAGGGGATTTTTGTCTTGAGAAGCCCTTCATGCTGGCGGAAATATTCCAGGACTTCCTTGACCGTCACGTGGAAATAGCGGGCGACATCGGTGTCGATATTGCTTCCGCGAATCTCTGTCTCGAACTCTTCACGCGAAATTTCCCGATTTTCGAAGTGCTTCAGGGATTTGTTGAAGAGTACAAACCAGGCATTGGTACTGTCAACGAGCACGCCGTCCATGTCGAGGAGAATAGCTTTAACCATAGAGGCATTAGAGGCTCGCGCTTTTTATGTCTTGTGAATATATTTATTAAGCGGGAAGGCAATGAATAGGTGTGAGGGTCTTAAACGCAGTAGTTGGAGTCGTTATCACCTTGCTGGTTCTAGGCGGTGTCCTGGCTTATCTGGCTTATGTTGGCGCGGTGGATACCCCGCTCAAGGCGCTCTCGACTGAATACCGGCGGGCGCAGCCGTATCTTTCCCAGATTGAAAGCGACAATTTGGAACTGCGCTCCATCGCGGCGCGCGAAACAGCTTCCTGCCCCGCGGGAAATCGAGAGTGCCAGGTCAACCGTGTATTCCGGTATGTTGTGGACACCTACGCTTATCTTTCAGACCCCCAGCAAAAGGAGCTCATCCGCTCGCCCGAGGAAACCATGCAAAATAAAGGCGGGGACTGCGAAGATTTCACGATTCTTATGAATTCGCTGCTTGAGAACATCGGGTTCCACACATATATGGTGCTGACAGACGACCACGCGTACGGCCTGGTGTGCGACATCGACCCCGGCCTTTTGCGGCAGTACGTCGAGGAAGACCTGCTCAAGAGAATTGCCCAATCGCAGTCTACGGATGACGTGCAGTATGTGTATGAGCAGAGCGAACTCTTCCAGATACAGCGCCTCGAACGCACATTCTCTATTCCTTCAAACAGCGCCTATTTCCTCGGCGGGGATGGCTCTGAGCTTGAACACCCGTTCCTGTACAAACGCTTCTCGTATGAGGCCTCGTTCACAGGCCCCCTCGACATGCACGTTGTCGCGGGAAAGCCGGAGTACCAGAAGCTGGTCGCTGAAGAAAGCTACCGCGAATATGACTGCGCGCAGCTGAATGTGCTTCGCGCTTCTGGGACGTGCGACCGCATGGGCACGGACTCTGGCATCGTGTTCGTGAACGACGGCGAGAGCGAGGTCACCATGAACCTCGAACTCGATACCGTATACCACTATTCGGCGAGAGATTTGCTCAAGAATGTCTCCATCACGTCGTATCGGCTGAACGGAGAGGTCTGCGTGGTGCTCGACGGCACCTCGGGTGAGTTTGGCTACCCCGGCTTCAGCGGCGACGACTTGAAGGGCGACAAGATTGTCGTCGACCCGGAGACAAAAATGGTTTGGAAATTGGGGTAATCCTTATATACCCTCAGTGATTCCAAGGGGTTAGGTGAACACATGGCATTCGACAAGAGCTTAGACAAGGCGATGTTCGCGGAGACCGCGACGTTTGAGACTACAAAGGTTACCGTGGGCGTGTATTCCTACAACGGCGGCGAGAAGAAGATGCAAATCGCGCGAGAGAACATGAGCCAGAACGGCGAGTGGAGCTTCGCGAAGCTCGGCCGCATGGTCAAGGAAGAGGCTGAAGCCGTGATTCCCTTGATGCAGAAGGCGATTAAGGAGCTCGAGAAGCCGCTCGAGTAATTTTCTCATTCTTATAAGTTACTCCCCTAAAGTGATAATTTATATATCTCATCCCCTTCCTTTGGCTTATGAGAACAGGATTTTTTGTCCAACGCGGCACGCTAGAAGAGCAACTCGGAGTTTTCGATCCGGAGAGCGTACTCCAAGCATTTGAGATTCTTGAAGATGCGCGGGCTGACGAGGAGTTCAGACAAAAACCATTCAGAACGGGAGAGTTCGCGTTGTATACGGTAGAGAGCGGCGAAGCTGTTCTTTACCTAGCGCCCACTCCGCTCAATCTCGCCTTCCAGAATAAAGGGATCGCAATCCCTCAGCTTCGCAATGGAGACTATGTCCCTCAACCGGATGAAGCAAGGCGAGTCATTGCAGCAACAGATAGGGGGGTTCTCAGAGTGCCGCTCTTGTCATTGCAGATGGAGGAAGACAGATCTCCACAAACATGTTTCTACGTCCATACTGGCAATGACCAAGGCTTCACTCCCGCTCGACGCAACGTGACCGAATGGATTTATGCGAGAAAGGGCGGGTTTGAAGATACCCGCAGGCGGATAGGAGAGTTTAGAGCTCAGATTGAGATACAACTGCTTAGCCCGAAGTATGTGCTCAGCCGAGTAAGAGGGGACATCTCGGCGATTGCCCGTATCTGCCATCTTGGAAGGGCGATAGATGGCACGAGGTTCAGCGCAGCTTGTCAGGATGTCGATCATGGTTATCAGAGTATGGCTGGCTCTGCCCTTGTATCTCGAGCGATTTGATTGATTGCGCAAGGCCCCTGCCGATGCTGCAAAGACCAACGGGCGACAGGGGAGCGACGCTCACTGAATAGGGAAAACTGCATAGAGATTAGGGTGCGTGATTTTTCTTGTTTTCTTCCTTCTCAAGCGCCTCTTCGGATTCCTTCATCATCTTGTTGTGTTTCCACTGGCCGAAGAGCGCCCAGTAAATGGCCAAGGCTCCGATAAGAGTCATGATAAGGAGCAATGCGTCTTGCATCAGTACTTCGCCTTGTTTCGGCCGCGCAGTTCGACGTCTTGGAATCGCTCCAAAATGCCGGCCGCATCAGCCGCGTGTTTCTTGTACTCTTGAAGGAAGGCGTCAAAGCATTCTTTGCAAATAGTATGATGCCGCGATTCCAGGGCTTGCCTGAAGAGATGGAGGTCGACGGCTTTGTCTTCAACTCTCTTGGAGAAAAAGCTTAACCCGAAGTCAATAAAATACACGCTGCCCTTGAGAATCATGTTGCTCGTTGTGAGGTCGCCGTGGATGATGTCGAGGTTGTGCAGCTTCGCGACGCTCCCTCCTATTTCTTTTGAAAGGGCGATGTAATCTTTTTTCTCGAGAATGTCCTTTACGATTTCTCCATCCAGAAAATCCATCTCTAGTTTGGAAGCGTCATCTGACTTGAGCAATCTCGGAGCGGGGAACTTCGCTTTCTCGAGCGTTTGCAAAACTTTCGCTTCGCGCCTTGTTCTCGCTTTTCTTAATTTCTCGTCTATTTCTTTCAAGCGATACGACTTTTGGACGCGATCTTTCACGAGGATCTGCTCGTTCCGATACAGCTTCGCTTCCGCTCCCTGGGCGATGAGGTTCATTTCTGGAATGAATCAAAGAGGCTATTTAAGCTTTTCAGCTACCTGGTCGGTGAGCAAAATCTGCCCCCTCTTTAGGGTATAACCCCTGAAGCTGACTAAAGAAAGTCCTGTATGCGCGCAGTACGTCGTCTTCTGGCCGTTTATTTTCCCTATAATGAAGTTCAAGGTTTCGAGATGCCAATTCGCAACAGGCGGCATAGACACCCCGCACGGGCGCGAGCGACGTTCCGGCTAAGAATTTTGAGAATTGAGCTGCATGCGCTAGGGCTACGTGGAATCCTTGTTCGGTACCGGGCGTGATTGTATTGTAGTAGGTTGCCACCCTGACCATCCCACTTATGTACCCCCCTCCAACAAACCCCAGATGTTCTCCCACTTGCTTTGGATGGTGTATCCTTCCCGGATCCTTTGCGGCATTCGTAGGGATGATAAAGTGCTCAAGAGATTTTGTTCGAGCTGACAAGGTTGTTGCAATGTACAATAAGCTTTCCTCATTATGATGAGGACCACAAAACCAGAAAAGCCCCTGGGTTAAGCCCGTTTCGAATCCCCCTCGAAAAGCCATTACATCGTGATAAGCCGGATGTGCGGAGTCCGTACCTGCATGGCCGCGGTGATCCCAATGGGGTCGACCGGTAAATTGTTTAACCAATGCAGTACCTATAATATCCCAATCATCCCTAAGTTTAAGGTGAAACTTTCGGGCATCGGGATGCATATCGTCAGTCATACTCAAATTCTTCCTGCCCTTTCTATTTAAAGATTGTGATTCGTAAAGAGGTTATCTGCGTTCAAGGTAGAATGAATAAATCTAAGAAAGAGGAAGAAAATGAAGAAAAAACGGCTTATCTCGCCGAATCGCACTGGCGCTCGACATCGAGCTTCTTGCCAATCGCGTTGCTCTCAGGAAGCGAATTGTACGCCGCGAGAATCTCTTTAGTGAGGTTCTCCTCCATCGTGGCCTTCTCGGCGAAGGTCTTGTGGTATGCGCCCTGCACCATGTAGCGAAGCACTAAATCGACGCGCCTCTGAGGAGCGCACTCGACGGCTTTCGGGTAGCGCGCGCCGCCGTACTCAATCGTGAGAATCTCTTCCCGTTGAGAGGCGTTCTCTAGGGCCTGCACGAAGACCTCAATCGGGTTCTTCTTTGTGACCTTCTCGATGCGCTCGAGGATGCGCTCGACCATCTTGTAGGAATTGAGCGTCTGGCCCGTGTTCCTTCCAGAAGATTTGAAGTGTTTCTTGGCCTTGTGGCCGCTCGCGAGAAGCTTGTTGATTAAGCGCTCGACGATGAAAATCTTGCTTTTGTAGAAGCGGTTGCCCGCATAGCGGCCGCCGGTCTTGGGGGCGTACTTGGCATCGAGAGTGATATATCCTTTGAGACCGAGATCAGCCACAACGATGCCTGACGTGTCCCACCTGTTGAATGCGAGTGCCATGTTACTTTCGCGCCTTCTCAATTCGCTTCTGTCTCAATGCGAGCAGACTCTGATCGTTGACCTTGATAACCTGCCATCTAACGCCAGGGATGTCTCCTTTGGATTTTCCCATGGGCCCGCCGATGCACTCGATGATGACCTCATCGTGCTCGTCGACCAGTTTGGTCGCGCCGTCTCCGGGGAGGAACGCAGTAATCTGCTTGCCATTCTTGATGAGCTGCACTTTCGCGCATTTTCGCATGCCTGAGTTCGGCTGCTTTGCCTCGAGCTGCCTTTTTTCGAGAACCAGAGCGCGCGCCTGCGACGCTCCTTCGAGAGGATCAGATTTGAGCTTGAGTCCTAATGCCCTTGTTACGAAATCCTTGTCCATCCAGCGCGACGCCTTTCTGCGCGCGACGAGGCGGTTTCCCGCGTTCAATCCTCTGGTCTTGTGTCCCATGTTCGTTAAGGGGATGCATACCCCTTTTTAAAGGTTACTTATTGGTTTTGAGGCGATTTGCGGTGAAAACCTTTCGGAAAATGAGAGGTTTGACAGTGAGAATTCCGGATTTCCGCCCCCGCCACTGGACATCTTGCGGAAATGCGCGCGCAGGACTTATTAAGGGGTGCTACCTCAATAGAATCCATGAATAAAGCGCATGCCCTGGTGGCCTTTCAAGGGAAGGATATTCGTAGAATCTGGCATAAAGAAGAATGGTGGTTCTCGGTTGTCGATGTTATTGCAGCCCTAACGGAAAGCTCGAACTCAAGGAGGTACTGGTCTGATCTCAAGGCAAGATTGATTGAGGAGGGATACCAGTTGTACGATAAAATCGTACAACTGAAATTGGTTTCATCCGATGGCAAGCAGTATGAGACTGATTGCGCGAATACTGAAGGACTCTTTAGGGTTATTCAGACGATTCCCTCTCCCAAAGCTGAGCCCTTCAAACTCTGGCTTGCAAAACTGGGGTATGAGCGCATCCAGGAGATTGAAAATCCTGAGCTTGCGCAAAACCGTGTGAAAGAATACTATGAGCTCAAGGGTTATCCGAAAGAGTGGATTGACAAGAGACTCCGAGGCATCGCGATTCGGCAGGAGCTTACGAACGAGTGGAAGCAGAGAGGCGTGACTGATGGGAGCGACTTCGGAATCCTAACCAACGAAATCAGCAAGGCGACCTTTGGGAAGACGGTTGAAGAATACAAAGAATTCAAAGGGTTACCGAAGAAAAATCAGAACCTTAGAGACCACATGACCGACTGGGAGCTCATCCTCAACATGGTTGGCGAAAAGGCGACAACAGACATCACGAAGGCAAAAAACTCAAAAGGATTCGACGAGTGCGAGGATTCAGCGAAAGAAGGCGGAGAAATCGCCGGAAACACGCGGAAAGCGCTGGAGCAGAAAACGAGAAAATCGCTGGTTTCTGAAACGAACTTCTTACATTTTGATGAGAAGAAAAGGATTGAGAAGAGAAGTTAAACCACGACAATATCTTCAACATCGAAATGCCGCTGCACCAGCTCAACGAGTTTCTTGAGATTCGCGTGCTCGCGGCCGATCAAGAGGCCTTTCGTCTTGGTGTCGTGGCCCTTGATGACCACCTTTTTCTCCTGCGTCTCGACGTCGAACTTGAAAAGCGGCTTGACGATGTTGCGGATGAAGGGCTCGACAGTCTCAGCGTATTCGACCAGCTTCACGGGCTTTTTGAACGTGTTCTCGAGCCGCGCGAGCGTTCGGCCTTCCTTGCCTATCGCAAGGCCCATCTTGCCCGGCTCAACAATAAAGAGCAGTGTCTCGCCCTGGATGCTGTCGCGCGCTCCGGCTCCCGTAATGTTCTCGAAGAGCAGGATGCGGCCCATGGCCTCCTGGTCGATGACGCGCGCCATCTATTCCTTCGCGAGAGAAAGCAGAGAGACCGCGAACTGCTTCTTGCAAATCAGCCCGAGCTCATCATTGGGAACAGAGAGCTGCTCTACCGGCACATTCGCGAGCTTCGCGTAGCGCAGAACATCGGCCTTGGCCTCTTCCGAGACGTTGGCGCTGAACCACACCTTGGCGCACTTGCCCATGCGCAGGTTTTTGAGCGTCCGCTCTGAACCGAGCACGAGGCGCTTGTCCTTGACTAGTTTTTTGATTTCTTCTATAGCTTCCATTTACTTCACCTTTACCTTTGTCACTAATCCAGGCAATCCGGTGCCGACAGGCACGGGCTGGTTAATCATGACGTTCTCGACGACTGAAGTGAGATAATCGACCTCGCCGACGAGCGCCGCGCTGATAACGTGCTTGATTGGCGTTTCGAACGAAGCGCGCGCGAGCACCGAGCTCTTCTCGGAGACGACGCCGTACCTGGTGATGCCTTTCACACCGCCGGTGGTGCACATCGTGTCTGAAACGAGCATGATATGGCGAATGTCGACATTGAGGCCCTGATTCTCGATGACGCCGAAGACTTCGTTGATGATGGCCTGGCGCGCCGCCTCGATGCCGAGCACATCCGCGATTTCGTGGATGTTGTTGGTTGTGGTCTTGGTAGGGTCCACTTCCTCGAGGTTGAGCGTGTCGAGCAGGTTGGAGCCGGCGGTGACGATGATATACTCATCGCCGCGCTTGACGGGCAGCACTTGCTTGACGCCCTTCACGCCTTTAAGATGCACTTCCTTCATTTTCTCCTTGTCTTTGTAAAGGGAGTTGAGGGCCGCCTCTTTGCTCCTGCTCTTGAGGATAATCTCGTCGCCTTCCGCCTTCACGTTGTAGCTCTTGGTGTGGCGCTTCAGGCCGTTCAAAATAGTGGCTGAGGTGAATCCTGACCGCCTCATGAGCTCACGATCCAGCTTGATGGTAATGGACAAATCGACGATGTTAATCTGGAACTCAAGCGCGATATCGTTCAGGAGTGTCTCTTTGATGGAATAGGCGAGCTCCTTGATGTCCTTGCCCTGCGAGTAGGGCTTCTTGAGGTAAATCTCCATGGATGGGGTCTTGATGTCCTTGCGTCCGTCGAGGATTTCGATGATACGCGGCAGACCGACGGTGACGTTCATCTCAGCGACTCCCGCGAAGTGGAACGTGTTGAGCGTCATCTGCGTGCCGGGCTCTCCGATAGACTCGGCTGAGACGTTGCCGATGCATTCTCCCGGGTCAGCCATCGACTCTTTATACTCCTTGACCGCGGTGTCCATAATCTCCCTGACCTTGCCCTTCGCGGTCTTGGCCGGGATGTTCTCCTTGAGCTCCCCGAGCACTTTCTTGGGAAGCTTGTCCTCGTATTCTGCAAATAGTTCGTCGGTCATTCTGAAAGCACCGTCCTGATAATTCTCTTGATGTTGAGCTGCCCTTTCTCTGATTTTGAGACGTCCATGCCGTCCTCTCCGTAGAGGAACTGCACGATTTTCCCGCCGGAGTCCCGCACGGTGTAATCGTACTCGACCTTGAGGTCCTGCATGGCGTTCGCGAGCCTCCTATACAGATAACCCGACTTAGGCGTTCTGAGCGCTGTGTCCATCAGGCTGTCCCTTCCGGTCATGGAGCCGAAGTAGAACTCCGCAGGCGTAAGGCCGTTCTTGAATCCGTGCGCGACGAATCCGCGCGCCATGGGGCTCAAATCCCCCTTGCGGAAGCTCGAGATGGTTCGGTCATAGTACCCCTGGTCGATGCGCTTGCCGCGCAGCGCCTGCTGGCCGACGCATGCCGCCATCTGAGCGAGGTTGATTAAATTTCCTCTCGCGCCGGAGATGGCCATGATTCTGGTGTGGCTGTCCTTCGAAGCGTGCTCGGAAACGAGCTGTCCTGTGACGTTTCTCGCCTTGTTGAGCACCTCGAGGATTTTGAGCTCGAGCGTCTCTGACTTTGTCTTGCCAGGGAACGCTTCGAGCGTGTCCTCGCGGAAGCTCGCGATGAGGTCAGTCACATCCCGGTTGGCCTTGTCGAAGACATCCTGGATTTTCTGCTTGGCCTCTGCCGGCAAGTCGGTATCTGAAATTGCCGTCGAGAACCCATGGCGGGCCAGAGTCTCGATGCCGAGCCGGAACATGTTGCCGATGATGTTAATGGTGAAATCCTTGCCGTAGCGCTTGTGGATGTTTCTGAGCAAAAGGCCTGAGCCCTCGCCGAGCAGGTTGCGGTCCATGACGCCCTTAATCAGCTTGCCCTTCTCGATAATCACTTCGTCGCTTCCGGTCTCATCCTTGAACTTGGCGTGACCGGTGAAGTTGAAGTCTTCAGGCAGCAGCGCTGAGAAGATTTCCTTGCCTGAAATCTCCTGCTTGCGGCTGAGCCTTGAAAGGTCAGTGATGCCCGCGGCGAGCAGCAGGTCGACCGCGTTCTCACGCGAAAATTTCAGCGATTTTGTCAGGATGTAATTGCCTGAGATGGCGTCTTGTACACAACCGATGACACTCAGCCCGTACCTTGGGGAGATGAGCTGGGTCTGGACTTCCATAAGGAACTCGGCTTCCGCGCGAGCCTCTTCGGTCTGCGGGATGTGCAAGTTCATTTCATCGCCGTCGAAGTCCGCGTTGTAGGGGTGGCAGACCGCCGGATTGAGACGGAAGGTCTTGCCTGGCAGAACGCGGAGGCGGTGGCACATCATTGACATTCTGTGCAACGACGGCTGGCGATTGAAGATGGCGATGTCGCCGTCCTGAACGTGGCGCTCGACGGTGTAGCCGGGCTGGAGCTCCTCAAGGGAAGCTTCTTTCGTCTCGTCCGTGATTTTCTTCTTCTTGCCGTCAGGCCTGATAATATAATTAGCTCCCGGATACTTTTCGGGGCCGAGCTCGACAAGCTTCTTGAGCCAGGGGAGGTTCCAGACATTGACCCGCTCAGGGATAGTGAGCTTCTTCGCCATGACGAGCGGAATGCCGACCTCGTTGAGCTTAATCATGGGGTCGGGCGAGATGACCGTTCTCGCTGAGAAGTTGGTCCTCTTTCCGGCGAGGTTGTGCCTGATGCGGCCTTCCTTGCTCTTGATTCTCTCCGTAATCGTCTTCAGCGGCTGGCCTGAGCGGTGCCGTGCAGGCGGAAGCTGGGGAACCGAGTTGTCGAAGAAGGTGGTGATATGGTACTGCAGCAAGTCCCAGAGGTCCTCGATGATGATTTCCGGCGCGCCCGCGTTGATATTCTCGAAGAGGCGCTGGTTGATACGGACAATGTCGCCGAGCTTGTGCGTGAGGTCGTCCTCGGAACGCTCGCCAGACTCTAAAGTGATAGAGGGGCGCATCGTTACCGGCGGAATGGCCATAACGGTAAGAACCATCCATTCCGGGCGGATGAACTTGGGGTTCATTCCGAAGAGGATGAGGTCCTCGTCGGTTATTTTCTCTAAGCGGACGCGGATTTCGATGGGATTGATACGTTTCTCCGCCTCGAGATACGTCGTCGGCTTGTCGATAGTAATCTTAATCTGCTTGGCTTTGCAGTGCGGGCACTTGGTAGCGGTCTTCATGCCTCCGATGAGGTCCTTGAGGACGCGCCTTCTCGCTTCTGGGCCTTCCTCCTTCTCAATTTTCTCGAGGTCTGCGTTGAGCGAAGTGACTTTGTTCTGAAGCACAAGAATACGTCCACACTCACGGCACGTGCTCTTGAGCAGAGTCATAATAAGATTGGCGAACTTTAAATGGATGACTGGGCGCGCGAGCTCGATGTAGCCGAAGTAGCCCGGGCAGTCCTTGAGGCGTTTTCCATCTGTGCGGCAGACCAGGCCGGGGTCGATAACGCCCATGCGCGTGTCCATCAGGCCGCCGTCAACGGGATAGCCTTCGCGGTCGTAGAGTTCCGGGGTCACGACTTTCACAACAGCCATCTTCTTGATGTGCTGAGGCGAGAGAACGGAGAACTGAATCGCTGCCACCTTTCGGTGCACCGAGGGCTCGGGCATGTCCACTCTGCCGGCTTCTTCTTTAGGCAGGGTGAGTTCCTCTGACGGCTCTTCAATCACTGCGATCTTTTCTTCGGGGTTTTCGTCTGCCATGTTAATATTTCGACTCCAAAATGAGCTTCGGATAAATGCCCAGGCTCTTGAACTCATCGAGTAGCAGCTTGAACGCGTAGCTCATCTCGACATAGGAGATGACGGCGTTCTCGCTCGAGAGCGGGCAATAGCTCTTTTTCTTGTATTCGTCAACAATCGCGATGACTCCGGACTCCTCGCTGATGGGGAGGATGGACTTGTCGGAATCGAAGCGCTCCTTCAGCAAGAGGGAGGCGCCGTGCGCGACAAAAGTATCCTTCTCCATCTCTCCAAGTCGCAATCCGCCTTCCTTCGCGCGGCCTTCCGTCGGCTGCCTAGTGAGCAGCTGGATGGGGCCCCTCGCGCGGGAGTGCATCTTGTTCGCGACCATGTGCTTGAGCTTGAGGTAGAACATGTTGCCAACGTAAATTTTCGCCGGGAACCGCTCGCCGGTCTCGCCGTGGTAGAACACCTCGGTGCCATTCTCACGGAAGCCCAGGCTGAGGAGCTCTTTTCTGAGCGCCTCTTCCGGCTCCGCGTCGAACGTCGTACCGTTGATGAACCTGCCGGACAGAGCGCCGACCTTTCCGCCGAGCATCTCTATGAGATGGCTGATAGTCATACGGCTCGGGATTCCGTGCGGGGAGAAGATGACGTCTGGTACCGTGCCCACTGACGAGAACGGCATGTCCTCGGGCGGAACGATGAGCCCTACAACGCCTTTCTGCCCGTGGCGGGATGTGAACTTGTCGCCGATTTCGGGAGTCCTGGAATCGCGGACGCGCACCTGCACAAGCTTGTTGCCTTCCTCGTTTTCAGTGACGAGGACAAAATCGATGATGCCTTCCTCGCCGTGGCTCAGGGAAGAGGAGCTCTCGCGCCTCGTGGAGGAAGCGATGCTGTACTCGTCGAGCGATGAGAGGAACCTTGGGGGGGAGGTCTTTCCGATGATGACGTCGCCCTCTGTGACCTTGGCCTCAGGGAAGATAATACCGTCGTCCTCAAGGAAGCGGTAGTCCTTGTCGGACTTGAATCCCTTGACGTCCTTGTCGGGAATGGAAACCTCGTCTACCAGGCCACCTGCGTAGCGCAGCTCCTCGGCTGTCGAGGGGCGGAAGTAGGTGGAGCGGCCGAGGCCCTTGTCGAGACTGCCGCGGTTGATAATAATCGCGTCTTCCATATTATAGCCCTTGTAGCTCATAATGGCGACGATGACGTTCTGGCCCGCGGCGTGCTTGCCGTAATCCCAGATATCATGCATCAGCGTCTGCACCAGGGGCATTTGCGGATAGTGCATAATAGAGACATCCATGTCCATACGGACAGAGAAGTTGGCGGCGTAGAATCCGACCGCCTGCTTCTGGTTCTTCGCGCCCGCGTTGAGACGGGTGCTCTGGTTGAAGTTGCCGTAGGGAACGAGCGCGGCGCAGAGGCCGAGCATCCCTAAAGGAGAAATCTCCAAGTGGGTATGCTCTGGAGTCAGGTCGTCTTCGGTGAACGCGACAAGGCTGTTTTCCTCTTCGGCGGCGTCGAGATATTCCACGATGCCTTTCGAGATGAGGTCGTTCCAGATGAGCTCCTTGCGCTCAAGTTTGGAAACCTGATCTGAAGTGAGCATAGACCGCCCGTCTCGCACTACAATAAGGGGGCGCCGCGCGCGGCCCTTCATCGTCTCGATGTAGACATCCTGCGTGATGGCGTGGAGGAAGATATTCGCGTTGTGCGAAATAGCCGAGCGCCTGCGCTCCTCGCGGAACTGCTGGACGAACTCCTGCGGGTTGTCAATCTCTCCGGATAATTTATTGTTGATATAGACTTCGCTCATCGTCATCACCACATGGCTCTCATGCCGAGAGTCTTGGCCAGCTTGAGCGCTTCTTCCTCTGGCGAGTCCTGGCTGATACTAGCCAGGAGCGAGAGGTTCTTTCTCAGGCCGATATTTGTTCCTTCAGGAGTCTCAATGGGGCACAGCCTTCCCAAATGGGTGGCGTGCAAGGCTCTGGCTTCGAAATTCTCTTGTGAGGCTGAAAGCGGAGAGACGACACGCTGCAGGTGGCTGACGGTCTCGAGGAAGTTCAGGCGCTGGATGCGCTGGCTGATTCCCTTTCTTCCGCCGACCCAGTTTCCCGTGGCGAGCGCGCTGTCAATGCGCTGCGTGAGCAGTTTCTCCCGAATGATGGCTTTCATCGATGGGAACTTTCCGCGCTTCACGATTCTCTGGAAATTGTACAAGAGGTCGGAGATGAGCACCTTGAAGTTGACGCGCAAGAGGTCGGACAGCAAATCGCCCGAGAGCTTGAGCTTCTTGTTCATGTAATGGTCCTTGTCGTCAACTGGGAGCTCGCCGTTGCTCACCAGGATATATTTCTTCACGAGCTTGCAGAGGTTGTGAACCTTCTGGAGGCGGACATCTTCAGTAAGGCCGAGATGCGGAAGGAGATATTTGTCGACAATCTCGCGCATACGCTCGACTCGGATTTCCTTGGTCTGCGTGATTCCTATTTTACGCGCCATGGTGTCGATGGCTTCGTCCTGGGTCTTGATGGCCGCGTACTCATAGAGGTTAACGACCACCTCGTCATAGAGCTTAGACGTTGAGACCGCCTTCATAATGTCCTCGTCCTTAAGCATGCCGAGCGCCTTGAGCACGATGATGAGGGGGATGCGCTTGACGCGAGTGAAGGTGAGGTAGAAGATGCCGTCGCTGCCTTTCTCCAGCGTATGCGGAATCTTGAAGCTCGCGTGCTCGGAGAAAATCTTGCCGATGAACTTTTCGGTCGTGGAGTCCTGCTCGACGAGCGGCCGATTGGGGGCGAGATCCTCAATGTGAACAAGCACCTTCTCCGTGCCGTTGATGATGAAATAACCGCCCGGGTCCTCGGGATCCTCGCCCTTGGCGATGAGTTCCTCACGGCTGAGCTTGTGGAGATGGCAGTTCGCGCTGCGCACCATGATGGGCATGTTGCCGACCTGTGTCACAAGAGACTCGCGCTGGACATCGTTGATGTGCGCGCTGACCTCGACGTACATGGGCGCCGAGTAGGTGAGCTTTCGCAAGCGCGCCTCGGCGGGATAGATATTGCGCTTCGAACCGTCCGCTTCTGTGATTTCGGGCTTTGTGACCCAAATCTTGTCGAACTTAATCTTGAAGGAGTCGATATTCTGGGGGATGATGGTGGGTTCGATGACCTTGTTGTCCTCGATGATGGAGTTCATCTCCTTCGCGAGGAAGTCGTTGAACGATTCGATGTCAGAATTCACAAGGCTCTGATGGTCGAAGTAGCTCCGGATGAGGGCCTTGTCTTTGCTCGTATTATTCATTGATGACGCACCTGTAGTAGACTGCTTCCCCAGCGGTGGGGCTCGTCCTTGAAATCTTGATGACATCGCCGGCCTTGACGTCTATCTCAGCGAGAGCCGCGTCGGACTTGCGAATGTACGGGAGATCGTAAACAGAAATCTGGTAGTGCTTCAGAATCTTCTTTTTTTCGGCGTCCGAGCACTTGGCGTGCTTGGGCACCAAGGCGTGCTTGTGAAGGTCGAAGTTCAGTTTCTTTGCCATTGTCCACCCTATATGACTGCCCGAGGGCCGCTAGCCTGCCCGTCGAGCTCCTTTCCTTTATGAGCCGTACGAGATTTGAACTCGCGACCTCCTCATTAAAAGTGAGGCGCTCTAACCAGGCTGAGCTAACGGCCCGTACGCCCTGGCCGGGACTTTCATGCGCTTTTGGCGCTTTTGAACCCGGGTCGGAACCGTGACAGGGTTCCATGATAGACCGCTACACTACCAGGGCAATTCCTTCCCCTAGCCGCACGTGTTGTAGGAAATAACGCGAGCTAGAGAAAGTGGGCAGTCATTCAATGAGGGTATTTGAGGTGGTTTATAAGGCTTTCGAAAAAAAGTAGAAAGGGCTCTTTCCTACAAATTTTGGCGCGTGAGCTTCTCTGGAGCCAAAATGGCATCGAGCTGAGATTTATTAAGAAGGCCTTTTTCGATGACGAGTTCCCGAATGTTTTTTCCGGACGCGAGCGATTCCTTGACGAGGGCAGCGACGGTGTCATAGCCGAGGTGTGGGTTTAATGCTGTCGCGAGCGCGGCGCTATGCTCGACGTACCATCTGCATCGTTCTTCATTCGCTTTGATGCCATCGATGCATTTCTCGGCGAATGTTGTTGATGCGTTGCTGAGAATCCCGAGCGACTCTATAATACAATAGCTGACAATAGGCATGTGCGTGTTCAAGTCCAGTTGCCCGGCTCCCGCGGCTAATGAAATCGTCGTGTCGTTGCCCATGACGCGATAGCACGCCATGTTGACGGCTTCACAGACGCTCGGGTTGATTTTTCCGGGCATGATGGAAGAACCGGGCTCGACGGCGGGAAGCGTGATTTCATTAAATCCGGTTTGGGGGCCTGACGCCATGAGCCTGAAATCGTTTGCGATTTTATTGACATCTAATGCTGCATTTTTCAGAGCAGAGGAAAGGACCGCGATATCCGTGAGGAATTGTGTCGACTCAATCCCATCAGGAGAAACGGAAAAATTCCCATGGATCTGCTTGTTGAGATGCCCCACAATCGATGCTCTGAACGCCGGCTTGGTGTTGAGGCCGGTTCCGACGGCGTTGCCGCCAATTCCCAATTGCTTGAGGAATTTCTGGCACTCTTTCATACGCGTTCGGTGTTTTCCGATTGCGGTCGCGTACGCCTGAAACTCTTGGCCTAGAGTAATTGGAACCGCGTCCTGGAGGTGCGTTCTCGCTGATTTTACTACGTGCTTGAATTCCTGTGATTTTGTGTCGAGCGAGATTTTCAGACGGTCGAGACTCCGCATCGCTTCCTCGAGCGCCAAGGCGCTCGCGACTCGAATGGCTGAAGGGATAACATTGTTCGTCGACTCGCCCTTGTTGACATCGTCGTTGGGGTGTACAAGCCGCTCTCCTTTCTTGCCGCCGAGGAGTTCAGTTGCGCGATTCGCGATAACCTCGTTGACGTTCATGTTGGTGCTCGTGCCTGAGCCTGCCTGGAAAATATCTAAGGGGAACTGGTCCGCGAATTTCCCGCCGAGAATTTCGTCGCACGCTTTCGCAATCGCTTCCGCTTTCTTGTACTCGAGCATGCCTAACTCCTGATTTGCTTGCGCGCACGATTTCTTGATGAGAACGATAGCGTGAATCAATTCGGGCTGCCACTTCAGAGAGCTGATTTGGAAGTTCTGCAAAGAACGCTGAGTGTGGGCGCCGTAATAGGCGTCGTCTGGGACAGAAAGCTCGCCGAAAGAGTCGCGCTCGGTTCTCATGTTGAGAGAAGGCAATGCCCTGATTCTTATAAATTGTGGTGGATTAGTGGGGCCTAATTTGCTCCAAAGCGCGGAATGCGTCGTAGAATGCTGCGCGGAACTTGGGCATCTGTTCGCGGTTGAGTGTGAGGTCGCCTGCCATTCTCTTAGGCTCGAAGTTGTGGCCCACAATCTCTACGGCCAGCGAATAACGCTGTCTGGCGGGGTCAGCATAGCGAGAATAAGGGGAGTCCTTGACAGGGCTCATTGGGAATTGCCCCACTATGAGTCCATGCCCTCTGAACACATCGAGCAGCGTTTCTCTGATAAGAGGAGATGCTGTTTCCGCTCCGATCTCCACGAGATAGAGGTCCGCCATCTGGCCTTTTCCCTCTCCTCGAACCGCGTCTTTGGCAAACACATACGCGCCTTTATGCCTGCCGTCCGGAATGTAAGAGGGAATTCTTCCCGGCATGCTATGCAAATCGAACTGGATGGCGATACCGTGAGCTTTGTGTGCCTGATCCATAGCTTGTTTGACCGCATTCTCAAAGGGTTTATGCCCGACAGCGACCAGTTGCTCGAATTCAGATCTTGTGTAGGGTCGTACAAGCATGTCGCGGGCGACATCTACAGACTCGCCCATCGTCGCTGTCCAGATGAGTCCGCTAGAGTTTCCTTCCCCCGACTCCCCTTCAACGGCATACTGATTGATCTGAGTAAGCAGCCGATTGGGGTCGATTATTGCTCTAGGCAAGGTTGTCCAGACGCGGGTAGCAGAGGCATACTCTCGCATTCCAGTCACGTCGGGAACACAAGTGTCGATGCCCGCATAAAGCGTCCGTACAACTTCAGAATCACCAAGGTTGAGCAAATGCTCGATTTGATCATCAAGTGTGTCTCCGCTGTGAGGCATAGACAACACGAGACTCGACGGAGGGTGGGTGTTGCTAGGAACTACATGAATAGGGGACTCGTGCTCCATACGATTTGAGATTGGATTCCGAGATATAAACCTTTAGAATAATAGATGGACCTAAAACTAAGATATCCTCGCTGATTAGAGGTAGCTAAGGGCAAGGTGGGGAGTTACTAATCTCTTAACCACTTCTTCTGGCAGAAGGATTAAAAGGCTAGAGCTAACTAGCAGAGTTCATGGGATTACCTATGCATGAAAACAGACAGAAGACCAAGAATGCCCAAGCGGGCCTGCCCACTACCCCTGATGTGATTGAAGATAAGGATACCGCGCTCTTTGAAGAAACAACTAAGTTACCCGAAACCCATCCGAATTCAAAGGATGCGACCCAATCTCAACTTCGCAAAGGGTATCCGACTCATCAATTCGGTAGGCCTCAAGCAACGGGAAAGATTAAGTTCCATGGTGTAGTGTTCCGCAAATTTCGAAGCAAGCGGTATCAAAGTGGAAAGAGATAGAGGCTGCTGGTCCAGTTCTCGCGTTTGCCGTGCACGGTGCAGCGTTACTTCTTCTTTTGGCTTCGCTCATAGGTATTGGCGCCGCGTGATCGCACGGCGTTTCCAATTCTGATAGGAGTGCCCACAATGGCAGTTTCGCCCGCCAATCCTTAAATACGTACGCCCGACGCTTTCAGTTCCATGAAACAAGATGTTGCGAGCCATCCAGTCTATGGAGTAATTCTTTTTTTCATTTCCTTGTGGCTGGTGTTCACGCTCACGTTTATCCTAAGCGCGCCTCTCAGCGCGAAGCTGTCCGCTATTCTCGCGGGAGCCTCTGGCCTGATTCCCGCGCTCCCCCTTCCCTGGATTGATTCGCTGCTCCGCGACGGCATTCTTCGCGGCGTGGGCACGGTCCTGTTGTTTCTGCCGCAGATTATGATTCTGTTCTTCTGCCTCGCGTTCCTGGAATTGTCAGGGTATCTACAGCGCGCGTCCCTGGTCATGGGGCGGCTGCTGGAAAAGATAGGGATTTCAGGCCAGGCTTTTCTGCCGATGGTGATGAGCTTTGGCTGCAATGTGCCGGCTATCCTCGCGACGAAAAGTATCGCTGACAGCAAGACGCGCATCCAAACCATCCTCTTGATTCCCTTTATGTCGTGCAGCGCCCGGCTTCCGGTGTACATCCTGTTCACGGGCCTGCTGTTTCCCGGAAAGGAACCGCTCGTGATTATGAGCCTCTACGCGCTGGGGCTCCTCTTCGCCGTGCTCACCGGAATCATCTCGCAGCGCGTCTTTCGAATTCCCCGACAGATGCGCGTTTTGAGAGACGTTGCGCCCTATCGCCTGCCGAGCCTTAAGGAATTGATTGCGCGCATGTGGAGCCAGGCGCTCGCCTTTCTCAAGAACGCCGGCACGATGGTGGTTCTCATCGTCGTTGTGATTTGGTTCGCCGCGAATCTGCCCTGGGGCGTAGCTTTCGCCTCGCAGGAGAGCCTCATCGGAAGGCTCGGCTCCGCCATCGCGCCCCTCTTCGCGCCGCTCGGATTCGGCACCTGGCAGGCGGCGGTGGGCCTGCTGACGGGCTTTGTCGGCAAGGAGGTCATCATCGGAGTGCTCGCGACGCTGTATCCCAACCCCCAGGTGGCCATCGCGCAAGCCTTCACGCCCCTGTCAGCGTACGCGTTCCTGGTCTTTGTTCTGCTCTATCTCCCCTGCATCGCGACATTCGCGGTGATTAAGGCGGAGACGAACTGGAAATGGGCGACGGCGAGCGCCCTGTATGGAACCGCCCTCGCCTATCTCATGAGCCTCCTCATTTACCAAGGAGGGAGCTTGCTGTGGGGATAGACAAAATCTCTTTCTTTCTTGCTGGAGTTTTTGTGCTGTACCTGCTCTACCGCCAGATAAAAAAGGAGATGGCACGCCGCAACAAATGTGCGGGGTGCTCTGAACGCCGCAAACGATTCTAATCAAGAAAGAAAAATGTCCCCGCTGCCGAAGAACCCCTGACACTCGGGAAAACTCCGATGGATTCGAATTTCTTTCCACTGGACATCTGCCTGCGCGCAGCCTATATAAAGCCTATGCGCTCCTAAAGGAAGATGGGAATAAGCCCTTATCTTGCTGAACTGTGCGGCATCATTGCCGGCGATGGACATCTCAGCGCGTATATCTCGTCCAGAAGAACGAGTTATCGAGTTGACATCGCCGGAAGCAAGGAAGAC
>JAUSJW010000076.1 GCA_030647105.1 Nanobdellota archaeon
GACATCGATGAACGCTTTGTTAATCAGATCCATCTCTTTCTGGCAGTCTCCGTATGTAAAGGATTGAGGCTCTCCGCCGACGAGCGCCGCCTCGTTCTTCATGTCGCTCGGAACATTCCAGTCAAAGGTGAAATTGGTGAAGGGCGCCTGGCAGCCCCATCTGCTCGGGACGTTGAGCGAGAAGATGAGCATCTGCATAGTCTGCTTCACCTGTTTATAAGAAAGTCCGTCACGCTTGATGAATGGAGCCAGAAGAGTATCCACGCTGGAAAGCGCCTGCGCCCCCGCGTGCTCCATCTGCATGGTGCCAAGGAAATTCACCATCTGCACTGCCGCCACCTCAAGGTGTTTCGCGGGCTTGGAGCGGATTTTCTTTGAGACCCCGCCAAAGCCAGTCATCAAAAGGTTCTTGAGCGACCACCCGCAGCAGTACGCGACAATCCCGTATCCCAAATCATGGATGTGCATCGCGGCGCTGCGGTGCGCCTGGGCGACGTCCTCTGAATAGAGTTCATTGAGCGTGTAGTTGGCGATGAGTTTGCCGGCGGCGTGGCTCATCAAGCCAGAAAAGGAGTAATCCGCGTTGCTATTTTCATAGACCCGCCAATCCGTCTTTTCCAGGTACTCGCCAAGGGCGTGCTTGACTTCAAGGAACGCTCCTTTCGTGCGCCGCAGCTTCGCGCGCTGGTTGCGGTAGAGAATAAACGCCTTCGCGGTCTTGACGTGGCCGCGCTTGATGAGTACGCGCTCCACCGCGTCCTGTACATCCTCCACTCCAGGAACACGCTTCTCATCGAAACGCTCCTCAAGAATTGCGATAACATCATCGGCAAGGAGCTTGGCTTCCTTCTCGTCCTGCCCGCCAACCGCCTGGGCGGCCTTGAAAATGGCTTTCTCAATCTTGGCAGTGTCGAACTCCGCTATTCTCCCATCGCGCTTCCTGATGCTTTTAATCATGTGTTCCCCCTTCGGACTCTTCCGAGGCGGGTTTCCTGTTTATAAGTGTGCCTGCCTATGGTTACCATTGAAGGCTTCCATGAGCGGAAGGTTTATAAGAAGGCAGACAGGAATGCGAAGCGATGGATATCCCAAACAAAGCCAGAGACGAGGTTATGCGTATCCTTTCTGAGGCAGGCGCGACAGGAGCCACCATCACCGAAGTCGAGGCCAAGTCCAAGTACGAGCGCCACACGCTTTCGAAGTACCTCTCCATGATGCAGGCGCACGGCCTCATCGCCCGCAGGAACATCGGAAAGGCGAAGCTGTGGATGATTAACCAGGCGCCGCTCGAAACCGTCCTCAATACCATCCCAGAAAACAGAACGTTCACGGAAACCGTGCTTTCGCGCATCATCTCCAGCCTTCCCTGCGGCCTCTTTGTGATTGACAGGGAATACCAAATCCTCTTCATGAACAGCCCGATGTGGGGCGCCTACGGCCAGAAGAAGGGTGAGTATTTCTACAAAGCTATCCTCGGTCTCGAGAACCCGCTCAAGCTCAGGAAAGTCACCGAGCTCATCGAAGGGAATCAGGAGAAGGCCGAACTCACGATTCAGGACCTTCACGAGCGGACACTCCATATCAAGGCGACCCGCCTCCAGACCGCTGACAAGGGAGTGAATATCATCCTGATGGTAGAGGATATCACCGACCGCAGACGCGTCCAGGAGGAAGTCCTCACGCAGAAAGCACTCCTGGAAGGCGAACGGCAGGCGTTGAATGAAGCCGCAATCGTTGCCGAGACCGATTTAGAAGGCAAGATTACCTATGTCAACGACCAGTTTGTGAAAGTATCCGGCTACGAGCGCCATGAACTGCTCGGAAAAACGCACCGCGTCATCAATTCCGGCCTCCATCCCCCAGAATTCTGGAAGGCGATGTGGAAAACTATCAAGTCCGGAAAAGTCTGGAGAGGCATCATCCGCAACAAGGCGAAGGACGGCAGCTTCTATTGGGTGGACTCCTCTATCGCACCGGTTCTCGGAAAGAGTGGAAAGCCAGTCAAATACCTCGCCATCCGCTTCGAGATTACCAAGTATATGAACGCCAAGGAGAAAAAGGCGTAAGGTTTATTAGATAAAACGCGTTCTTGAGGCGGATGGGCAGACTCTCTGAAGCCTTGAAACAAGGCCACCGATTCGTCTTGAGCGGTCCGTTTGGAACGGCGGTCGCTGAACAGCTAGCAAGGGATATGGATGAACGACCCCAAATGGCTGCCGGGGTTTCGGTCAATAAACACCTCGGCGCCGGAACTTCCGCCTTGCTTACTCCAGAAGGGCAAGCTTATCTGCGGGCAATCGCTTTAGGGTATATGAATAGCGTGCCCAGTGAACAAGGACTAGTTGCAGTTACTCCCAGCTTCCGATTGCCAAAACAAATGCTTGAGGCAGCGGCTACTGTCAGGGGATGGGATCCTCATCTCCCTCAGATGGGTCTTGAGCTTTGTTTGGATGCCGTGGAGGTCGTTTCAAAAGCCCTTTCCGCTTCTTCCCGGTCGATTGAGAATACCCTTCTTGCCATGAGCGTCGGCCCGCCATTTGATTGCTACACGGGCGGGGCTACTCCTCACGATGTTACTGGAAAATATCTTCCGCAGGTTCTTGCTGCTGTCAGATTCTGTCGTTTGTTAGACTATCTTATGTTCGAAACTGTTCCTTCCCTCAAGGCGGCGGAGGGTGCCGCCCAAGCATTCACGATAGCGCATGAGGTTTTTGATATCGCGGAATCTACGGCTACGGCCAAGAATATGGGGACTGTTGTCTATATCAACGATCTCTTGACAAAAGCACGCTATTTCGGTTCCGATGGGCATCATACGTTGGCTCCTTCGTATGACCCTAATGAGGGGCGATTCGTAGCTATCCGTCAAGAGAAGGGTTATATCATTTCCTTTTGCCTTGACGAGAATGGAATGGTCGTTGAAGGCCCTGTTGGAAGGGGCAAATCTCTGAATAGAGTCTCTTTGGACAACGCTATTACACGACTCTACGAAACCGTCGACCAAGAGAGACTCCTTGAACCGGCAGGAATCGGAATCAACTGCAACAGCCCGCGGGTTACTGAACTGGCATTAGCTTCTCTCTCGCAGGCTAACTTGTCTAGAGTCGTAGGCATTCATCCCAACGCTTCGAGCGAGGATGACCCAGGAAAATATTGCACGATGACCCATCAGCAAGCTATCGCTCTTCCTGATTATGCTGCTGTGATAGAACGTCTCGTTAAGAGATTCGACCTCAAAATCGTCGGCGGCTGCTGTGGAACCAATGCCGAGACGATGCAGGAACTGGGCAAGATTCTTCGAGCTGCTTAGCCCGCGTAGAAAATATTATGCGCGTCTCTCGTGATTTTGACCTTGTGCCTGCCTTTTGAATAATCGCCCTTGATTTGAATCACTCTGCCTTTCGCCACGCCGTACCATTCACCCTTGTAGCGGCCTTCTGAGAACACCTCGACTTCAATCGTGTCGCCTTCTACGAAGGGTTTAGGATACTCCTTGCTCGTGCCGACCTTGCCCCGCTTCAGGAGCTCAACCCCGTATTTGGCTTCCAGCCCCTTGAGAAAAATGGAAAACGTGTCAAAGGGCATCTCCTTGACTGGATTCCTTCCGCGTTTATTCTCAAGAAAATTCTGAATAAAGAGCTCGTAGTCCTGCTCCTTGGCGTACTTGACAATATCTTCGACATCCTGCTCGTTAAGGCCGGGAAGATAGACCGGAGCGAGGAGAATCTTGACGCGGCCCTTCGCGTAAGCCAGCGTCTCGAGCACCTTCTCACGTTGTAGCCCTGCATATGGAAGAA
>JAUSJW010000090.1 GCA_030647105.1 Nanobdellota archaeon
TTCGTGAGCGCATCTGTGCGATTGCCATGCCTTAAGGAGGTTTTAGGGGATTTAAAAAGGTATCGCCCAGCCCGAGTGGGGATTTTGGATGACTGGGCGCCGATTTCAAGGAGCCCCTAGGATTCCTTTTTTATTCTGAACCCTGTTCTGCGTTGGGGAAACGTTTAAAAATAAGCTTCCTTCGTCTCAGCGTATGGCGAACACACTCGTAATTGTCGGCGGCCAATGGGGCGATGAGGGCAAAGGGAAGATTGTCGATTTTCTGGCGGAAAAGGCGCAAGTCGTCGTGCGGTACTCAGGCGGCAACAACGCGGGTCACACAGTTATGGTGGGTGGAGCTACGTACAAGTTTCACCTTTTGCCTTCTGGCATCGTGCATAAGGGTACACTGAACATTATTGGCAACGGCACGGTTATCGACGTTGAGGTGCTCCAGCGCGAGATTGCTACTCTCGAAAAAGCGGGCTTCAAAGTAGACGAGCAGAATCTGGCGATTTCGAGCGCTGCTCACGTCATCACCGAGCGCCACAAGCAGCTCGATACGTCCGAACATTCACAGAAGATCGGAACGACTGGAAGGGGCATCGGTCCCTGCTACATGGATAAGATAGGCAGGCACGGGGTGCGGATGTCGGATGTCGCCGCGAGCGTAAAGCGGCTCAAGCCGCATATCAAGGACACTGTTACTCTCCTGAATCAGGCGATTCATTCTGGAAAGAAGGTGCTCTTCGAAGGCGCACAGGCAACTTTGCTTGACGTCGACCATGGAACTTACCCTTATGTCACTTCTTCGAATCCTACCGCCGGCGGCGCGTGCACAGGCACGGGAGTCGGGCCGACAAAAATCGGCGCTGTCACCGCGGTCTTCAAGGCGTACGTCACTCGGGTCGGCGAGGGCCCTTTTCCTACTGAACTTGGAACGTACGAGCAAGCCAAGCAGGAAACCAGCTTTTCCAATCTCACACCTGAAGCAGGCATGAAAATCAAGCGCGACGTCCAGGCGAAGGCGAATCGCAATTCCGATTATGATATTGGGAGATACTTACGCATGCAGGGCATGGAGTATGGAACGACGACAGGAAGGCCGCGGCGCACCGGATGGTTCGACGCTGTCGCCGGACGCTACGCGGTGATGGTTAACGGCCTTTCGAGCTTCTGCCTGACAAAGTTGGACGTTCTTGGCGGCCTCAAAGAGATTAAGATTTGTGATTCTTACGGTGGAAGCGCTGACTTTTCCGCTGCGGGGCTTTCCCAGGCGAAACCGAGCTATCTCACGATGAAGGGCTGGGAGCAGGATATCAGCAAGGTGAGAGAGTATGATGAGCTCCCTCAAGCCGCTCAAGAGTATGTGGAGAAGATTGAGGAGCTTCTTGGCGTCCCTGTAGCTATCGTCTCTGTCGGGCCCAAACGCGACCAGAGCATCGTGAGGACAAGCTTGTTATGAAATCCCAACTGCTCGACGGCAAGAATCTCGCGGCGCGTTTGCGGCAGAAGATGAAAGAGCAGGTTGGGAAGATGCAGCCTAAGCCAGGCCTCGGGGTTGTGCTCGTCGGAGACAATCCCGCTTCTAAAGTGTACGTCGAAGGGAAGATACGCGCGTGCGAGGACGTGGGGATTGTCTCGAAGAAGATTCTTCTGGGCAAGGACGCTTCCGAATCAGAGGTTATCGCCGCCGTAGAAGAGATGAACCAAGACAAGCAGGTTCACGGATTCATTGTCCAACTGCCTCTGCCTGAGCAGATTGACGAGCACCTTATTATTGACTCCATTCTTTCATTCAAGGATGCGGACGGGTTTTCGGCTGTGAATGTCGGCAATATGTTCATGGGGCGCGGCGTTCTCTTGCCCGCGACTCCCAAAGGGATTATCCGGCTGCTGCTCGACGCGCAGATTCCTCTCAAGGGAAAGCGCGCCGTGGTGCTCGGCAGGAGCAACATTGTCGGAAAGCCTATCAGTTTCTTGTTGCAGCAGCAGGATTGCACCGTAACGATGTGCCATTCGAAGACCGAGAACCTCAAAAATATCACTAAAGAAGCGGATATCCTTGTTGTCGCTATCGGCAAGCCCCGGTTTGTGACCAAGGATATGGTCAAAAAGGGCGCTGTGGTGGTAGATGTGGGTATGCACCGGCTCGAGGACGGCACGCTTTGCGGAGACGTCGACTTCGAGAAAGTCAAGAAAAAATGCTCTTGGATTACGCCTGTGCCTGGGGGCGTCGGGCCGATGACGATTGCGATGCTGCTCGAGAATTCGATTGAGTGCTTCTATCTTCAGAACCGGTGAATGACCAGACAGCTTTCTCCCCTTAATCTTGGGTCGTTTCTTACCTCTACTTTGACCTGATGATTCTGTTCTAGCTCCGTTTTCAATTGCTCCGCGTTCTCGAAATGATAGGGGCCGTTAGCGAGGTACATCTTGTCGGAGAGGAAACTGATAATGACTGCTTTCTTCGCTAGGGAAATCATCTTGGCGAGCATTTCTCTGAAATATTCATTTGAGCCCTCTGTCTTCACATTTAATGCACCGATACAGAATACGTAATCACATGGATACGCGTTGTCCGAGAGGATATCGCAGACCTCGAACCTTCCTGTCGGGTTCTTCTCTTTTGCCGCCTTCACCATTTGTGGGAGGAAGTCGATGCCGAGATAGGAGAAGTTCTTTACTTCCGACATCACGAGATGCTTGTACAACCCGCCGTAGCCGCAGCCGACGTCGAGGATGGACGCGTTGTCGAGGTCAAGGCCTTGCGTCACGATGTCGAAGCGGATAGAGTACTCATCCTCCTCATGCCACCCCATGCCGCGGATGTCTTCCTTGCCGTAGCGGGTGAGGTGCTCTTCATAGAATCGCTTGACGAATTCGAGGTCCATCCTCTTTGGGAACTCCGGGGGTATAAAAAGATTCAGGATGGAATTTCATTGGCAACACAAAGGCGCGATTCCGGGAAAGCTTTATAAACGCACTTTCCGTTCCATCTCCACTGGTGGCAACCGTCAAATTGGCTGTTTTGGGCTCCACCAGGGGCACAGATTTGCAGTTCATTCTCGATAAGATTCAGGCTAGGCAGCTCGACGCTTCCGTCTCTGTCGTGGTTTCGAACAAGCGCGACGCGTACATTTTGGAGCGGGCGAAGAATCACGGCATTCCCGCGGTTTTTGTCGACTCCAAGGGCAAGACCCGCGAGGAGTTTGACAAAGAAGTTTTGAAATCTCTCGAATCTTACAAACCTGACTTGATTTTGTTGATTGGCTATATGCGCATTCTCTCTTCCGCCTTTGTGCGCGCGTACAAGGGCCGCATTCTGAACGTGCATCCGAGCCTGCTTCCCGCTTACGCTGGCGGCATGGACTTAGACGTGTATCGCGCCATGCTCAAGAATAAGGAGACTGTAGGGGGCATCACGATTCATCTTGTCGATGAAGGGGTGGATACTGGTAGAATCCTCCTGCAAAAAAAATACGCCATCGTGCCAGGAGACTCCCCTGAAACCATGAAGGAGAAGGCGCAAAAGCTCGAAGGCGAGGCGTTTGTTGAAACGCTCGCTCTCTTTTCCCAGGGAACCCTCAAGGTGCACGCATGAAAGCAATCCTCTCCGTATTTGATAAGTCTGGCATTGTTGATTTCGCGCGCGAGCTCGTTAGGATGAACTGGGAGGTTCTTTCGACGGGCGGAACCGCGAAAGCCTTGCGGGACGCGAAGGTTCCCGTAACTGAGGTTTCCGATTACACTGGTTTTCCTGAGATGATGGAAGGCAGGCTCAAAGCGATGCACCCGAAGATTCTCGGCGGGTTGCTTGCTGACAGGGGCAAGAAGTCGCACCTCGCCGACGCGAAAAAGAACAAGATTGAGCCGATTGACCTGGTTGTTGTAAATCTGTATCCTTTCGAGGAGACCGTGCGCAAGAAGGCGCCCTTCGACGAGACGATTGAGATGATTGATATCGGCGGTCCGACGATGCTACGCGCCGCGGCGAAGAACTTCAAGCATGTTGTCGTGGTTACAGACCCGAAAGATTATCCTTGGGTTCTTGAGTCGCTGAGAACGGGTGGCTTGAACGTTGAGCAGAAGAAAGACCTCGCACGCAAGGTGTTCAACAGGACCGCGTTTTACGACGCCGAAATTATGAAGTTCCTCTCTCCTAAACTCTTCCCTGAAAAAATCGTGTTGCCGTATGTGAAGAAACAGGACATGCGCTACGGCGAGAATCCGCACCAGCAGGCCGCGTTTTATGTCTCTCCGGAGATTGTCGAGCCGTGCATCTCTACCGCGGCGCAACTGCAGGGCAAGGAATTGTCGTATAACAATATCATGGACGCTGACGCCGCCCTTGAGATTGTGAAGGAGTTCTCCGGGCCGACCGCCGCCGTGATTAAGC
>JAUSJW010000001.1 GCA_030647105.1 Nanobdellota archaeon
GTAATGCTGCTCTGAAAAGATACTTCTCTGATTATTTTCTACTAGCTGATAACTCCGGTCCATGCTCCGGTTATACCCTGTCATAAACCATTCATCTGACAGCGAATCGTTGTCTCTTAACTGCCCTACTTCTTTTTCTGAAAACGGGCCGTCGCTGTCGGTCTCATCTTCGTCTAGGTACTCATCTTCTTTTCCCATTAACAAACACCCCCTTGATGGATATCTGTGGAGGCAAGGTATATGTGCCTGCCGTAGAGAACACCAACTAAATAAGGGATGCCAGTTTAGTATCGCATCTTTTTTTCACGAACTGCCCTCTATCGTTTTTACCACGCTGCAGGAGAGCCAGTAAAAATTACGCTCAGTTTTCCGCACCTTTTTTAAACCCCTTCTCGTTTCGTAATCTTATGGGGCTATAGTGTAGCATAAGTATCTCAAGGAGAAAGCTATAAATAGAAGCGTTCCTTTCTCCCGTCTAGAACACATGGCTCAAGACGACATCTACAACAGCAAGCGCCAGTATGACACGGTAGTTGAAAAAATCAATTCTGGCGTTTATCTGGAGCCTTACAAGAGTGGCAAGTATGTCATCCGCAATAAGGTCAATGTTGAATATTTTAAGAAACTCATTACCGAATTTGAATACAAGGATACCTCTTATATCCGCCGAATCCAGTTCTTCAAGGCCTTGCGGAAAACCTGCGCACTAACGGACAAAGACCTTAGCAGCCTCACAAGAGAGGATATCAAAGAAATGGTGGCCAAACTCAACAAAGTTCACAAGACCATCAATTCCCGCAGGGATTTTGTAAATTACAACAAGGCGATCTGGAAATCACTCTTCCCCGAAAAGGATGCAAAAGATAGGCCTGATGATACCATTGTCCCCTACGCCTGGCGAATCAAGGTGAATGCGGATCCCAGTCTCCAGACAGATAAGAAGGACAAACTCACAGATACCGAGTACACGCGCATTCAAAGGGTTCTGAGCAAGGACCCACGGATGCAGCTGTATTTCTCGCTCATGTTTGAATGTCTGGCAAGACCCCAGGAACTCTGCTACCTCAATCTGGAAAATATCCAAATGTTTGACAACTACGCCAGAATCCGGGTAGGGGAGCACGGCAAGGAAGGAACAAAGACCTTGCAGGTCGTTGATAGTTATTTTTATCTTGCTGAGTGGCTTAACCACCATCCGCTCCAGGGGAAAAAGGGAAAGATTCCACTCTTTATTACCCAAGGCAACAATAGCAAGTTCGAGCGCCTGAGTCCCAAGCATGCCAACAAGATCCTACATCGAACCTTGACAACATTGGGTATTGACAAGCCTATCACTAATTATAGCTTTAAACGCAATGGGGTCACGTCAAGATTCGTTTCAGGAGAGCCGGCCCAAAATATTCAGAAGATTGCAGGATGGACAAGTACGAACCAGTTGAAAACGTATGATCTCTCAGACCAAGAAGCGTTTCTCGAGGAAGAACTTATCAGAAAAGGAGTGATGAAAGAGCAGGACCGTGGAAAGAAAAGGGTCATTAGCTATCGCCAGTGCGCCTTTTGCAACACTATCAACCCCAAATCGCGTGAGTTATGCGGAAGTTGTAAGCGCCCGCTTGATAGGGATACGGTGCTTAATGCCGAACGGGAGAAAGAATCCATGCTCAGAAACCAACTCAAAGAGCAGGAAAAGCAGATGGCAGAAATGGCGGTGAAGTTCAATCAGATTAACGAATTCATGAATGCCGTCACCAAAGGAAATCCGAAACTGCTCAAAGAGATTGCCGCGCAAAAAGAAAACTCCAAATCTACATAAGCCGTTCTGCCAGATTCCCAAGGAAGTTGGGCAATGTTCCACTATCGAGTGGTTAAAAAACAAAGATTTATATATCGAAAACCATTCTATCCTCAAAAAGGTGAGCCCATGGTACTAGACAACCTCGTTAGCGTTCAAGGCGCATTAGCTGAAACCGTTCCTCAACTCGAGCTTGCTACGATGCAGCATGCCCGAGATATCACGAAAGAGCGCATTACCAATCCTCAGATTAGAAACCAATGGTTCTGGACTGCTGACGGTGCCGTGTATCGTGTAGTCATAGATAATGAGCCTGTTCTTGACCTTACCCAAGGCATTGATAATCCCGTTCTTGCGGATGTTGCTGAAGCTTCCCGCCAGCTCCTGAGCACAAACAACTATGTCGTTCCTGCTCCGGCGCTCGCGCGAGTTATTGATTCCTTTGGCGGAGACCGCACTCTTGAAGTCAAGCTTTCTGCCCTCGGCTTAACAAGGCATGATGATGAGTTTAGCTATTTCGATATTGGAACGGGCAAGCGTGAGTATGCCAAACTCAGCCCCGCGCAGAGGCAGGTCGCAGAGCATGTCTATGGGCAAAAAGATGATTTTGCTCCTGCTATGGCCTTGCTTAAAGATGTGGGCCATACCAATTCAACGCGCGTCTGGGTCTTGAACCCTGATTATGTCCGTGAGCACGTTCCTAAAGATGGTGCCCTCGCAAGGGCGTCCGGGTTGGGCAGGCTTGGCGACGGCTCGTGGTTCGACGCCGATGACCGGGGCGTGGGCGACTCGTACGGCCGCGTTCGTGGGGTACGTCGCGTTGTCGCCGCCGAAGGCGGCGCGGCCGCGCAAGCGACTCCTTCTGTGGTCGCGGTTCCGGGCGGAGAATATGCGAGAATGTATGACACAATTCTTGCTAAGCCCGGGGATGCTCTGCGAGACCTGAATGCTGTAAGGGCAGATGGGCTCGGAAAGCTGCTTGAGCAGTATCACGCTCAAGCGAAGAAATAAGTTTATTAACCTCTTCTTTTTGGTTCTTTTTCGTCTCAGCAATCCTTCGTGGAGAAGCTGGACTACATGCCCCTTTGTCAAGGCGGATTCCGTCATAAAATTCAGCCGCGACACTTGACTTTCGAGCCAAGCTGAAGCGGCGGTGGGGATGGGCAAAGAGGCTACAGGGTGTGGGCGTCCAGGTTGAACAGGCTTGACAACGACTCGAGGTTCAACGCCAATGACCGGAACGTGGACAACTCGAACGACCACGTTCGTGGAATAGCCCAGCTTGCTGAGACTTTACAATGCTTAGAGACTTGTGGCAGGAAGTGTGCTCGTTCGACAATTTGTTCAAGGCGTACTGGAAAGCACGGAAAAAGAAGACTACACTATGGTATGTGAAAGAATTTGAGAAGAATCTTAATGAAAATCTGCTTCTGCTACGCTCTGACCTTCTTTTGCATAGCTATCGTCCGGAACCGCTTGTCAACTTCATCGTCCGCGACCCCAAACTACGCACCATAAGCAAGTCCACGTTTCGGGATAGGGTCGTGCATCATGCTGTCTGTAACATCATTGAACCTATCTTTGATACGGGCTTCATCTACGATAACTGGGCGAACCGGAAGGGAAAAGGCACGCTACAGGCCGTACTGCGTTTCAATCACTTCAAGCGGAAGGTTTCTAGGAATTTCACCCGCACCTGCTATGTCCTCAAGGCGGATGTGAAGAAATACTTTGAGAATATTGACCACACTATTCTCCTCAAAATCATTAGCAGGCGCATCTCCGACCCAAGAGTCCTCTGGCTTATCCGCACAATTCTTGCAAACAGCGTGTTGGGGGGGGGGGGGGCGCGAAAAAGAGGAATGCCACTTGGAAATCTCACCTCGCAGTTCTTTGCTAATGTCTATTTGAACGAACTCGACCAGTTTGTCAAGCATCGGCTCAAGGCTCCGCATTATCTCAGGTATGTCGATGATTTCGTCATTCTTCACCATGATAAATCGATTCTCGAGGCCTACAAAAAAGAGATCGATGCTTTTCTGAGGGCGCAGTTGCATTTAGAGCTTCATCCGGGTAAATCCAAGATTATTTCGCTGCATCAAGGAGTAACGTTCCTCGGGTTTCGCATTTTTTCAAGACACCGGCTCCTGAAGAAATCCAATCTGCGGCATATGAAACGAAAGCTGCTAAAATTACAAGAAGAGTTTCATGCCGGCAAGCAGTCCTACGATGACCTCTATGATTTTCTTGAAGGCTGGCTGGCATATGCGAAGCAGGGAAAGACCTATGGTCTGAGAAAAACACTTGCACGAGAATGTTCTATCCGATTACAGAATGAGGTCTCTGCAAAGGAATTTGACCGTTTTGCCCGGATAACCAAAAGTATCCGCAAGCCCGTCGGAGAAACCTCAA
>JAUSJW010000100.1 GCA_030647105.1 Nanobdellota archaeon
ATAGTATTGAGTAGATTACTGCATATGATATAAATGAATCGTTTTTGGGCGCCGTCGGGGTGGGGCGAAGGTTTCGCTGAAGACGGTTGCTTAGATTTCTTTTGAATCAGAAGTTTGTGTTGATAGACATTATAAAAAGGTGGTGGTGATTACTTTCTAGAACGTTTAAATCTTTTTTTCTGTATTCTCTTCTTATTATGTTTAACTAACCAAGGTTTAAATTTAAGCCAAGCATTATTTAATGGATTGAAGAGGAATTTAATAAGTTCGTAAATAAAAACCGCGATCATACTTGCGACTATCGATCCCCCGAACTCTAATTTGTATACGGACATTCTGCTAATGGGGTTAAATCTAAAGGCAAAACTCTGACCCGAAACGATAAAGCTTTTTGCCCTACCCCGCTCTAGAGGGAATTCGTCCTCTATTGTTCCTGAAGTGATAGTAAAACATCCTTCGCTTTCGCAGAGATAACCTGTGAACCCGCCATCAAAATTAAAAGATACACGAGTTAAACCAGTGGTACCATCAGCGTTCATGCTAAAACGATCATAGAAAGAAGAACCATGGTTAACAGTTACCTCAAAATTATACCACTTAGCCCTTTCCATACTTGAGTTTTGTATCTCGAGCAATAAGTAACCCCCCGTTTGATTCTTTATATCAAAGGATAGATTATCACTACTTGTAAAGTTGATATTACCATCGCTAAAGGTAAAATAAGGCATTGCGAAATCAAAATCACAATTTTTGTTAAAATTCCCATCTATTGTTGTTCTTTTATTCTTGAGGTCAATCATAACTAGGCCGGTATCCCATTCAAAACAATTAGAGGGAGCATTTTTCTGACCAAAATTCAGGAGATAAATCTTATCGCCTGAAGGATAATATTTCGATGCAAAGATTTCTCCAGAAACCCATACATAACCAAAAAAAAGTAGAATGCAAATTCCCCCTAGTAGTAACAGCTTAGGCCAGGTTAGGTTTTCCATATTTTAAGGTATACTCCTGAACTTCGTATTCACAAACACCCACTCAATCGAGAGGGTCGTGAAGCAGAGCATGATAAGCCAGAACGCGAGCTGAACAGGTAGCTTGCGCGTGGACGTGAACGCAATGTCGCGGTACGCCATCGCGAGCTGCTCGTTCGTCTGCGCCTTGTAGAACTTCCCACCGGTGTTCGCGGCGATGAGCTTCATCCCGTCCTCATCGAGCTTCGAGAGCGTGCCGACCCCAGTGAAACTGCCGCCTTCCGGAGTCGCGACGCCAATAGTATGCACCGTCACCTTGTACTCGTTCGCGTAGTTGATGGCCTGCGGCAAGAGTGTACCCACATTGCTCTGGCCGTCAGTCAAGAGAACAAGCACCCTTCCCTCGGGCCTCTGCAGAAGCAAGTTCGTTCCCGCGATAATGCCGTCGCCCACCGCTGTTCCCGACGAGAAGTCAATCTTGAGCTCCGCTATCTTCTGCCGCACGATCTCTCTGTCAGCGGTGAGCGTCTGCTTCACGAGAGGAGTGCCTGCGAAGGTCATGAGACCGACGGTCGCGTCCTCTGGAACGTTGTTGACAAGCTGCGTCGCCGCGGACTTCGCCGCCTCCATGCGGTTGGGCTGGAAGTCGTTGCCGAGCATGCTCCCGGAGTTATCGATGGCGATGAGGAAGTTCGCGTTGCTGCCCTGCCCCTCATACCACAAGATAGGCCCAGACAAGGCAAAGATAAGGAAAAAGAGCGTCGAGAAGCGCAAAAAGAGCAGGGGCAGGTTAAGGGAGAGCTTCGAGCCGCCTGTCACTCGGGCCAGCGCCTCGAAGTTCGCGAACTTGAGCGCCTTCTTGTGGCTGTACTTGAGGCCGTAGAAGTGCGTTAGAATCAAGAAAGGCACGATGCACAACAACCAAAGATAATTCGGCTGGAGGTAAGTGAGTTCCATGCTACTTGTACCTCTGCCTGAACTTGAAGAAGGTGAAGATGTCGTGGATGAACGGCTTGTCCGTCTCGAGAGCGATCATGGAGGAGCGTGTTTTGTTCAGCTCTTCGCGAAGGCGCTCTATCTGGGCGTGCGCCTCGTGCTCGTAGATTTGCTGCGCCTCGTGAGGATTGGCAATCATCTTCCTGTCGGACATCACATCGCCGAAAAGCACGTTGCCGGGAATCTCAGGGAGATGGTTGTCTATCGGATCGCGCACCACAACCGCGTTCAAGTCGAACTTGAGGCCCGCTATCTTCATCGCATACTCCCATCCCGGCTTGAGGCCGATGAAATCGGAGACAATGAACACAACCGTCTGGGGCTTGAGGATGTTAAGCTTGAAGAGGTAGCTCAGCGCCGCGCCGAGGTCAAAGCTGCCGCCATAATAGGCAGGATTCTTGAGCGTCTTGAGGATGCGAAAAAACTGGTTGCGCCCGATGCCTGGCGGGATGAACGTGACCACTTTATCGGTAAAGAGCGCCAGCCCCACATTATCTCCAACTCCGTGCACAGCGTAGGAGAGCGTTGCCACCAACTCTGCGGCGAACTCGCATTTCAGTTTCTCGTGAGACGACAGCAACATCTTGTCCGAGACGTCCATGAGAAAGAACACCGTGAGGTTGCGCTCCTCCTGCATCACCTTCACCATGGGCTTGTGCGTGCGAAGCGACGCCTTCCAGTCAATCATCATGGCGTCGTCGTTGGGGCTGTACTCGCGAAAGCCGACGAACTCCAGGCCTTTGCCCTTGTACACGGCCATATAATTGCCCGCCAGCATATCCTGGGAGAATCCCTTGCGCAGGATGACCTCAAGCTTTGTGATGAGTTCCTGGATATTGAGACGAATCTCTTTCATGGGACAGGGACTTTCTTGAGAATCTCGTCGATGACCTGCTCGGTCTTGATGCCCTCGGCCTGCCCTTCATACGACAAGATGAGCCGATGGCGGAGCACGTCATGCGCGATGGTCTTGACGTGGTGCGGCGTGACATAGGTCTGGCCGAGAAGCAGCGCCTCAGCCTTCGCCGCGTTGAAGAGGCCGATCGAGCCCCTCGGGGACGCGCCGAACTCCACGTACTTGCCCAAAGAAACCCCGTATTTCTTGGGCGTGCGGGTCGCGTCGATGAGCTTGACAATGTATTTCTCCACTTTCTTGTCGACGTAAATCTGTTTCGCGAGGTTCTGGATTTCGATGATGAGGTCGGGACTGAGGATGGGCTTGATATCGAACTGGTCGAAGGCGTGCTCGGAGAGGTTGCTCTTCAGGATGCGCTCCTCTTCGTCAATGTTCGGATATCCCATATACAGCTTGAAGAGGAATCGATCAATCTGCGCCTCGGGGAGTGCGTACGTTCCGACGTTCTCCAGGGGGTTCTGCGTCGCCATGGTGAAAAATGGCAACGGGACGGGGAAGGATTCCTTGGCGATGGTGGCCTGCTTTTCCGCCATGCTTTCAAGAAGCGCGGACTGTACCTTCGGCGGCGCCCTGTTGATTTCGTCCGCGAGGATGAAGTTGTTGAAGATAGGGCCTTTGAGCGTGTAGAATCCTCTGCCTTCCTGATACGTGGAGATGCCAATAATATCCGTCGGCAACAGGTCGGGAGTGAACTGGATTCTTGAGAACGAGCATTGGGTTGTTTTGGCGAGCGCGCGAATTAAAGTGGTTTTAGCTACGCCAGGGACACCCTCTACGAGAACGTGTCCGTCGGCGATGAGCGCGCGGAACATACCTTTCACGGCTAGGTCCTGGCCGACGATGAGCTTGCCCACTTCAAACTTAACCTTGTCGAAAAGCGCGCAATAGGCGAGAACCGATTTCTGGAGGCTTTTCTTCTGCCCCGGCGAGAGAACTGATTGTGCCTCGGACGGGAGAGCGGCCTGCTGATGAGCCTGCTCAATGAGCTCTTTCATATTCTCCGCCGAGCTCCCGTGCTCGACATGCGCGATACTCTCCGTAAGCGAGGGCTCATCCTCGATAGCCCGATCAACAACCGTGTCAGTAGACTCATACTCCTTCTCGACTTTGTCTAGCTCTTTCTGGCGATCCGCGCCGCCTTTCTCGAGCAGCTCCTGCTCCAGCTCCAGCTTCCTGCGTAGAAGATCGAGACGGCTGGCTTTGGGCTTTGGCGCGGGCTTGGGAGCCGCCTTTGATTTTGCAGAAGAGGCTTGCGACTGAGAACCCTTCCCCCTTTTTTCTGCCATAGCCCACTTTTGCATCCAGTCCTATAAATACTTTCCGGGAGGAATATGTTTAAATATCCCATCTCCTAGAATAACCGCATGAAAAAGGAGCCTGTGTCCTACCGAAAGCATCTTTCCAGGGTCTCCGCGACTAGAACCATCGAGGACCTTGAAATGGCGTTCAAGAATTTTATCCATGAGCAATATGACATCCACCATGGGCACACGTTTACTGAAATCCAGAACGTTGCCGGGAAAAAACGCATCCATCCCCACCTAAGAGAGCATATTCGGAGTGCCGCGCAGATGTTCGAAGAAATGGCCTACCGCAAAAAGAAGCTGAGCAAACACGAACTGCACCACATCCGAAAGCACGTCCACGCGCTCATCAAATCTTCCAGAGACGCCTACGGCCCGAGCGCTGAGCCGGAGAAAGGGTTATTCGCCCGCGTCAAGAGGACGCGTGATACGATTGTGCAGAAGACGAAAGAGAATGTCCAGCGCCTCAGGCACAAGGATATCCTCGTTGACGCGGAGTACCGCGAGATGCGCAAGTTCATGGACGCTTCTCACAAGCTCGGCATGGGCAGGAGCCAAATAGAGACGGAACTGCTTGTCATGGGCTTCCCCAAAGAGAAAGTAGAGAAGCTTCTCAAATAGAAACGTGGTTTATTTTCCTGTCACCCTATCAAGGGTGATAACACTAATTCCTTTCGCCCGCAAGGCATCAGGGAAAGTAACGCTCGAAAGCCCGGAGTAAAACTTCCAATTTCCTACAGGCCGCCTGTGCATATCTCCTACATTTGCCAAGTAGACTCCAGGAGACAATTCCTCGGCTCGCTCAGCCCAAGAACGATTTCTGACATCGAGAGTGAGATGCGCGAGCGACTGTGTGCTTGTATCTGAGACTCCCGTTTCCTTAAGGACCTTTTTGAGCTCGCCAATCTGCCCATCAAGCAACGGCACAAGGGTCTCCGACGCCTTATCCGCCATGGCAAGCAGGGACTTCCTCTCCGCGGAGGGGGCTCCTTGCGCGACTCGCTCCCGATAGGCCCCAAGGTCTCTGACAAATTCAGTACGATAATGCATGAGGTGATTCAATTCGCCAGCGAGAAGACCCCGCGCAAGAACGTCCTCGCGCTCAAGGCCCAATTGGGCATACCCGCCAAGGTGCTTAAAACTTCCTTCGCCTTCCACTGCGTGCGCACGACAGACGCTGGCGATGCGGTTCATTCCCGCGTCCATCAGGTTGCTCCACGCTCGCGCGTAGACGGCATCCCGCTGCGCAATGGTTTCAGGATCTGCATGCTTACCTAGAATTCGCATATCGTTTCTGAGCACCTCCTGCTGGAAGTCAATATCGTTAGCATATCCGCCCCATTGGCAGTAAAATTCACGGGTGCGTGCAGTTCTTTGGGTGGCAGGGCTACCTTCGCGAAGAAGGCCCTCGGAGAGGATGCCCTCAAGCCCGCCGAGAATACGGTCCATTGTTTTCGCCAATGCGAGAGTGCTCTCACCATTGTTTCCCCCAGCCCCACCCTTTTGCGTTCGATATTCATGGATTTCGGGGGAGACAACAATAGTCACAAAAGAAATCCCCGGAAAGGATTGGCCATAATCAAGGGGAACGCGCGCGGTTTCCAAAGCGCGTATCAGTCCATCATAAGACGTTCGCGCAGACGGAGCAGTCTCTTTAAAGAGTGCCGCATTTCGCGGTTGTGATTCTTGAACAAGGGGAGTGGTGCAGCCCGCCACCAGAGCGCTCAAGAGCAAGAGAGAGACCTGATAGTTCTTCATCTTCCTTCCGGTTGCTAGAGATTATATAAATTTTACTATTTTATAGTAATTAATATTTAGACCTTCCTTCTTCTAGAAAGCCAGACAATGATGAGGAAGGCGATGAAGAGCAGCGTCAGGAGCAGGCCTGAGAGCACCTGGTAAAGCGAGCTTTCCCGCTGCTTGATAGGCTCGAACTGGTCGATTTCCTTGGGCACGGAAAGGAGGTATCTGCAGCCTTCGATGATGAAGCTCAGCCGCTCTCTCGCCCGGTCGTACTGTCCCGCCTGGATATCGGACTGCGCCTCAGTCATGAGTTCGCTGAGTTCAAGGCATTCTGGATTCATTTGGAGCAGGTCACGCACGAAGTTGATATGGTCGTCAATCTGCGTCCGGTTCTCCGCGACGCGTTCGGTACCAGTGAGGGAGATAATAGCCTTGTCGGTGAACACGGGGTCGGTGGAGGTGGCGCTGACGATGACGTCGAACTCCCGCACAGTGCCGCTCCACTTGATGAAGAGCCGTGTCTCCTCAGTCTGCTTGGGCACGAGCGTGTCGAAGGCGCTTCTTTCGAACCAGGCGATTACCGTGGGGTCGGAAGTATTCGCGACGAGTTTAATGCCGCTCAGTACGGATTCCGCGTTGTTGGTAAGTATGATAGGCGCGACAACCGTGTCTTCGCTAAATCCGGTAACGTGCCGAGGCGCGACAATTTCGAGATAGCGCGGCTCTGTCACGGTGCGCAGCCGGGTCTTGAAGGTGGTGCGGGTGCGGGTAACCGTAACGGTATCCGTATCGCTGGTAGTCTCGACATCAGTCACCTCGATAGTGACCGGCGCGCTGAGAACGCTGTCCGTACCGTCCGTAGCGTTGAAAACCGCCGTCTCAGTGCCTGCGGAGGTGCTGGTGGTGGTGAGCGAGACAATATGTGTGGAATTGCTGATGGACAGCGCGACGTTCGTGACGCCCGAGACGCTAAAGAGCAGAGTGTCATCAGTATCAAGATCGGAGAAGTAATCATCGAGGTCAATCCAGTTTGGAAGACTGTCTCCCTCATCGAGCTCAATATTGGGAATGCGGTGGCGGATGACAACGGAACTTACGTTCGGAGTCAGATTAGTGTTCGTCGTGTTAAGAATCACCCGATACTGGAGATAGGTCGTATTCTCGGAGACGACGCGCTCTCCGGAGCTATTGAGATAACTCCGGTTGAGGAGCAGGATACTCCAGTTGTTCCAAGTGGTGGAATCTTCAGAAGTTCGAGTCTGGAGAACAGCGGCGGTGCCCGTAGGAGTGATAGCGTCCCAGCTGAGGTTCACAAGGCCAATGGGATTGTAGGCAATAGTAGCTGTGCCGCCCATATCGAGCGCAGGTGAGAGATACTCTCCACGGTTGTTGAAAACGCTTCCGTTCGCGCCGAGGAGAATGCCCGTATCAGAGGTGTTCGTGCCGTTCGCCGTGCCGGAGGAGAAATCCGTAGCGTCGTGGTCCACAAAACCAAAGCGCGGCGCGCGGTTGCTGTCCGCGACCGTAATATTCCATGTGAACGTAGCGTTCGCGTTCCTTGGGTCGGAGATAATAACCGTGACATTGTGCAGCCCCGCGTCCAGGAAGTCCGGCACGTACGTAAGCGCGCTCGTCGTGTTGCTTGTCGAGTTCAACACGCCGTCGATGTACCAGCGGTACGTGACGTTATCACCGTTGGAATCGTTCACGGAGACGTTGAAGGGTACAGTCGCGTTCTCCGAGACATTGATGGAAGTGCGGTTCAGGGTGAAAGAACTCAGGTTGGCCCACGCGAAGACAGTAGTATTGGAAAGCGGAGTCCCGTAGGGAGTGAGCTGGGTGAGGTTGGGCGGGCTGTTGACAGAAAGAATGGTCAAATTAAACAGAACGGAAGCGCTCTTGCCCCCGGAGTCATTGACCGAGAGGTTCACGACATGCAGGCCGACAAAGGAGCTGTTCACCGTGACGTTCATCATGCCCGTGCTGCGGTTGATTGCGAAAGGAGCGCTGAGATTGAAGCCGTAGGTGAGGTTCGGCTCTCCGTCCTCCTCGTCAGTCGCGTTCACATCATAGAGCAGGGTTTGCAGCGCTTCCGCTTCGAGGTTGGGCACACTCACCGAGGGGACATCGTTGAAGAACTGCACCTGGAAATTGACCGTCTTGTTGGTCGTCACGTTCGCGAGGTCAGTGACATTGAACTGAACCGTGTGATTGCCTACTTGTGTAGAGTTAGGCGTGAAGAGAATCCGCCCCGTGGAGGCGTTGATAGTGAAGAGCGTCGAGTTCGTGCGGTAGGTGAGGGTGTCGTTGCTCGGCACAAGGAAATCCTCATCCGTGGCGTTGACCGTGTAATTGAAGAGCGAATCCTCCGTTGCGTTGAGATCTGAGAGGGTGAGCGTCGGAGCGTCATTGGTGTTGTTGACTGTGAAGTTGATGGTCTGGCTCGTATTGAGCTCATAATCCGAAGCGGTGAAGTTGATAGAATAGTTGCCGACGAACGTGTAATTGAGCGTGAAGTTCGCGACCGCCCCGCGTATAGACATATTCTTGATGGTAAACCAGCTCGCGTTCGCCGTGAAGTTGACGGCGTCGCTCTCCGCGTCCGTCGCGTTGATGGTGCAGGTAAAGAGGATATCCTCCCACGCGGTGCGCTCGTTTTCGCAGAGGTAGACGAAGGTGGGTGCGGTGTTAATGTTGAGCACTTCAACTCTCAGCGCCGCATAAACTGCGAGTCCGTTGCTGTCGTTCACCGTGATATTAACTGTATAGTTTCCAACTTCGGTTATCGTAGGAGTGAAGGAAATGAAGCCTGCGCTCGTGATGTTGAAGAGCGTCGTGTTGTCTGAGAAATTGAGGGTATCGGGGGTCGGGAGGTTGAAGTCGTCATCCGTGACATTGCGGCTCAGATTGTAGGTGAAAGGTGTGCCGCGCGTCGCGGTCAGGTTTGGCACGAGGGTGAAGGTGGGCGCTTCAGGAGTGTTGTTGACCGTCACGTTGTAGACATAGGTTGTGGCGTCGCCCCAGAAGTCAGTCGCCGTGACAAGGACGCGATGGTCTCCCACCCGGTCGTCGTTAGGGAAGAACGACGCGTTCCCAGCCGCGGAAAGATTGAACCAGCTCGTGTTAGAAGTGAAGTTGACGGCGTCATTCTCAGCATCAGAGGCGTTAAAGAGACAGCTGAACTGCGCGCCTTCCTGAATTACGGTGAAATTGGAGCAGATGAGGCCGAACACAGGCGCGGAGTTGGTTCTGACCGAAAGATTGAAGGTCGTGAACCCGAGCGCGAGCGCTATATCTGTCGCGTTTACGAGCACTGTGTAGTTTCCTGCCTGGGCAAGAACCGGCGTGAAATTGAGCCTGAGCGCGGTTGCGTTGAGCTTGGTGAGAGTAAAGAAACTCTGGTTCACCGCGAACGTGAGGTTTTCTGACGTGTTGAGGAAGCTATCGTAGGGCTGAGAGAAGTCGTCATCCGCGGCGATGACCGTGAACGTGGAGTTCCGTCCGATAATGGCAGTCTGGCTGGCGAGAGTCGTGAAGACAGGCGCGTCGTTAGTGTTGTTAACAGTGATGTTGATAGTGGTCAAGGCATGAAGCAGACCGTCGCTGAGATTGAGGCGAACGCTGTAGTTGCCAACCTGTGCGTTGGAGGGCGTGAAGTTAGCGAGGAACGACCTGCTCGTTGTCCTGCTGATGTTAAACCAGGACAGGTTAGAAGAGAGCGTCAGGGTATCCAGTTCTGAGTCTGTCCCGTTGATAATGCAGAAATGGCGAATGTCTTCGATGGCCGTTGAGTTGGAGCAAGTGGCGTCGAAGCTCGGCGCGTTGTTGATGTCCGTCACCGTGAAATTCGCGAGCTTATAGCCCATTCCATTGTCTGTATCGCGGACAGTGAGGTTCAGCGTGTAATTTCCAGCGTCATTGTTTAGGGGCGTGAAATTGAACGCGCCGGTAGTAGAATTGATTGCGAGCGTCAGCGCCGCGCAGTCGCTGAGATAGTTTTGCTGGCAACTCACGATGCTGAAGTTGTACACTAAACTGGCTGCCGCGGTTTCCTCGTCAGAAGCGGCGAGCTGGTAGCCGTAGAGCGTTTCTGTGGTCGCGGACGAGATACTCGTTCCTGCGGGAGTTGAGAACACAGGCAAGTCATTGACCGCCGTGATAGTGAGGTCGATATTCGCCGAGTCGGAATCGCCACTAGTATCGCTGACCGTAACCAAAGGCCTAAACGGCCCGGAGTTGGAAAAGTTGGAGGTCGTGACGCGAACAGTGAAGTTGCCATTCGTGAAGTCGAAGCGCCAGCAGTTGCTGCAGTCGGGATGGGAAGTAAAATTCTGGATAGAGCCAGCGGTGTAGTCAAAGGCCAGCCCGTCATTGATATTGACATCCGAGGAGTAGTGGCTAATGTTGTACTTACAATCGAGGTCCTCAGTGCAGACCAGTGGCTCGAGGTTATTGCCCGTCTTGTTGAAAGCGGGGGCGCTGTTGTTAATGAGGAGGTCATCCGTAATGTTGAGCGTCGGGGAGGTTGCGTTGGCGCAGAGCACATTGAAGTAAGACCTTCCCTTGTAAGGAATTGTGCGGTTGTAGCTATAGAGGCCGCCGGCCTCGCTAAAGGTCATGTTCGCCGCGCCTTCATAAGCTCCTGTGAAATTGAACTGGATAGTGCAGATTCCACTGATTGCCGTGCCATTAGTGTAATTAGCGTAGAAGGTCAGGTTGGTCACCGAGTATTTCGCGAGCCCGTCGACATCCTGGCTGTCGTAAACTGAGAGGTTGGCGCCCGAGCTGTTTACGCTTGCGAAGTTGTGCGCGTAGGCCTCAGCCGAGCCGAAGGTGAACCGCTGATGATGGCTTCCTGCGGTGAGGACCTGTGCAGTCCACGTCGCTGTCGTGTTGCAGGAATAGTTCGAAACTGTCGCGAGGTTTCCTGACTGGAGGAAGGGAATCTCGGCATCGCCACAGGTCAGCGTCTCAGGCATCAGGTCTCCGGAAGAGCCGTAGGTGGTTCCGTTGCTCGCCGCGATGGAGAGGTCAGCCGCCCCGAGAGTGGTGAACCGCACCTCCCATTCCCCGCCAACCGTCGGGTAGCTCTGCACGTTCAAGATGGAAAGTTCCACCTCATAGGTCTCGTTGCTCAGGTGAGGTACCTGCCATTCTATAGAGTCTATTAGTCCATTGTTGTTGCGGTCAAACGCGTCGAACGTTGCTTCTTCTCGCGCGCCTCCGACAACATGGTAGAGGTGAATTGCGTCAACAGGCACCTCAGGGAGCTCCGTGAAGGCGGTGATGTTCAGATAATGGAGTTCTGAAGAGATAGTAACCCGCTTCGTGCTTTCAGAAAGCTGCTCTTCGGTAGAACGAGGGGATTCCGTGTAGTACTCGACTTCTACTTCAGGCGAAGCTGTCACCACCTGAAGTTCCGCCGGAGCCCGCGCCGCTCCCGCGACAACTCTGCTCGGACCCTCTTTGAGCGCGTAATCCGTTTTCTCCAATTCGCGAACACCGGAAGCGGTGAGCTCGCGCACCGTGAAGTTAAGCGGAACATGGTCGAGCGTGACGGTCGCCCCGCGAACGCTGGCGATCTTTGTCCAGCGTACAGGCTGGCCAACGCGGGCAGCCCCCTGCACGTTCACGTCTTTCGGCTGCTTCACCTGAATAGAAATCAGATTAGAAAGCGACGATTGTTCCGTGTCGCTGGCCGTGAAGAAGGTGAAAGCGGTTCCGGAGAAGCCTGGCTGCGCGGAAACCAGGGCCACTCCGTCAACAATCTCAACATCAATGCCATCCACTGAGTACCAAGAATAAGACAAGGTATCGCCATCCGCGTCCGTGGCGAAATCACCCAGGCGCAGCTGCGTAACCGCCCCATAATCGAGGCTGAGGTTAGGGAGATCGCGGAAAGCTGGAGCCCTATTGAAAACAAGCGAACTGCCATAGGAAACGCTCTCAAGGACAAACGTCCCGTTCTGCACCTCAATGGAGAGCGTTCCGGAAACAGGAGTAGAGAGCCTGCAGGTCTCGTCGCAGACATCGACGAAGCGCCGTTCGGAAGGCTCGAACACGACGCTGATATTTTCTTCCTCGGACTCTACAAGCTCAAAGTAGCTGTCTTCTGCGGAGAAGCTGTAATTCGCGTACGCGATTTTCGCGGTGACGATATTCTCCGATCCTGCGCCGAGCTTGCCTTCCGAAAGGAAAAAGGTGTCATCGTACGTATCGCGCTCCGCCGCCAAGTCATACAGCGCGCAGCATCCCGCTCCGCCGTAGCACACGCGCTCCTGTGTTTCCAACGCGCGCACCGTGTAGATCGCGCAGAGATTCTTCGGATCCGCTTCCCATCCCAACTGGCTGCCTTCCACAGTGAGGTCCACCACGCCGCCGCTATCGACAACCCCATCGTCATCAGGGTCCCAGGCGGTTCCGGCATGGTAATCCAAATCAAGGTCAATAGCTCTTTCTCCGGGCGATAAGGATTTGCGAGTATCCGTCTTCACGCGCGATAAAGGCCGGGAAGCGCTGTCAAAGACCACCTGAGTTCCAGCCAGAACACGCGCATGGGCTCCGGAGCTGAGCGTTCCAGTAAGCGTGAGCGAAGATAGGCTCCGCTGACCAGGGAAGAGTTCATAGGACGCGGGGAAAGCGAACGTCTGCCCGACAGGCACCGTGAAGGTCGCGTTTTCCCGCACGAGGAATCCAGTCAATGGCGCGTCCTGGAGGAAGAAGAAGGCACCAGCGAAGAGGAGCAAGAGAGCCATCGCGACCGCCACGCCTTGCCGGGGCCTGAACACGCGGACAGGTTTGAGGCGCGCGAGTTGTGTTGCCTCGTGCAGGAGGGCTTCTACTCTTCCGCGTGACACCGCTCCCCCGCTATACGCCAATTCCGTAAGCTGAGAGAAGAAAGGCTCGACAGACTTCTGGAGGAAGTCGTGAAGTTTCTTTTCGCGGGCCGCCTTGCCGAGCTCTTCGTAGGTCGCCTCGTATTCAATGCTAAGGTGGTGTTTGAGCCAGTCCTTCATAATGGTGTCAAGCTGTTTGAGCGCGAGCGTGGGCTCTTCCCTCGCTATCTGGCTCGAAAGCAAAGAGAGCCGAGCCGTGATATCGGGCGCCTGTCGCGTCAGGACATTCAAAGCGGGATGCGCGGACGAGGGGAACAGGCGCGAGAGCAGGAGCCGGAGTTTGCTCGGCTTGCCCTGCTTGGCTGCCAGCCTGCGATGGATAAAGGCGCGAAGAGGCTGTAAGGCCGCTGAAATCCGCTGCCTGAACGGTTTCTTGTGATGCAGCCAGCCCAAAACGCCCAGGAACAAGAGGGCGGAAAGCGACGAGATAATAAGGCCCCATTCCACTCCGCCGTACAGTTCAGGTGGCGCGAGCTTGGGCACTTCTGTCGGCGCGACAATCTCCTCTTGTCTGCATGATCTGCACGGCCCGCCGCAGTCCACGCCTTGTTCGCAGAGGGTAGTGCCGTTCTCCGCGCGTGGACAATTCATAACGGCGTCGAAGCAGGTCGCGCAGGAGTTCTCGCATGAGCCGCCGCAGTCCACGCCTTGCTCATCATAGTCCTGTCTCCCGTCAAAGCAGTAATCTCCGGCGTTGCACTGGCGAGTAAGATTGGGCGTGTATCTCCCCGTCTTGCATTCGTTCAAATCTGAGCAGTTTCTCGCGGCGTATCCCGAGCCGCACAATCCCCAGCCAGAGCAGAACCATTTCTCCTCGCAGCGTTTCGAGCTTCCTCCGCCGCCTCCGCCGCCTCCGCCGCCCACGACAGCTGCGGGAGTGGACGCTTCAGGGAGGTTGTTCACATTCAGGTCGAAGATAATCGCATCAGAAGCGGCAATCGTATCGTTCGCTTCTATGCTCACACGCTGCCTTCCAAACGCGTTGGCCTCGACCGCGAAGCTGATAAAGTGGGAAGAGGGGCATACTCCTTGCCGCGGATCGCGGTTATTCTCAATAGAGACAGAGACAAAGGGATTCGCGGAGATAGATCTAAGCTCAAATTTGAGGCAGTCACCATTCGAGTCGTTGAAGAAGTCGTCGAGGTCGTACGCGTTGATAATGTTATGGTCTTCATCCCAAGTGTAGTTGAGCGTTCCAGCAGACGTAACATAGAACGGCTTGCTGTTGGTGGGAAGAATAGTGATATTGATAAGTTGTGAATCGGTATTGTTGGCGCACGTGTTGTTGTCCTGCGCGGTAATGTTAAGGAGGTGGTAACCGACATGTTTTAGGTCGGGAGTAATTGTGAGCAGGCCTGAGCTCGCGTTGAGAGTGACATACGAACCGCCGACTGGGGAGAGCGACGCGTAAGCGTCCGTCTGATTGAAGGCGATGCTGAAGTTTATCGCGTCTCCCTCAGGGTCGGACGCGTTGATGTCGATGACGAGCGTCGCGTTGCGGTCCACGCTGAAGCTCGCCGACACGTTCAGTACCGGAGGCTCGTTCGCCGCGCAATCGGAAGTGATGTTAAGCGGCAGGACAGAGGAGGTAACCTGATTACTGCATCCCGATCCGTCGCTTATGTTGATAGCGATATGGTAGTATCCTGCCGAGCTAACAGAAGGCGTGAACGTGACGCCGCCTGAAGACGAGATGTTGAACAAGGTAGTGTTGTCGATGTAAGTGAAACTCGTACTGGGATTGGCGTCGGACGCCGAGACTGTGCAGTTGTAGAGCACTGTCGCGTTCGCTGTGGACGAGCAGTTGGACACGTTGAGTGATGGCGCGGTGTTGACACAGAAGGTCACGCTTCCAGAGCCGGAGTTCATGCCCGTCACAGCGATAACCGCGGGCTCTGGAGATTTGAGGAAGACAAGCGCGCTCCAAACAGAGACCGCGAGCAAACAGAGCACCATCAAAGCGAGCGTCGTGTTCGAAAGCGCCGCGGCTCGCGCGCGCGTCATCATGCCGGCAAGGCCCCAATTATTTCTTCTGTTGCTCATGCTTCAGGTACTCACGTTTTCTCGCGACGGCCTCCTCGAGGCCGGCGTCTTTCAGATAGCGTATGAGAAGGTGGCGGATGCCCTCACGGGCGATTTCCGCGTCCGTCGAGAACATGCCGATTTCAATCAGTTTCCGCATTTGCTCTTTCAGCTCTTTCCCTACGCGGATATGAAGAAGTTCAGATTCCATGCATGACTTGCCCGGCGGTTTGTATCATTTTGATACTCTTTCGAACCTTATAATGTACCATTTTGATATACTCGTTTATATATGTTTGCTTTACTTGGTTTACTTGATTTATTTTACTGAGTATTGCTGGAACCTCCAATCAGTTCATTGCCCGCTCTTGCGCGAGCGCCTCCTTGCCCACAAGAAGAGGTTGAGCGCGAGCAAAGAAGCGCAGAGCGCCGCCGTGAAAATCCAGAGAGACATCGGCTTAGAGGGCGATGGAGCTATCTGGGAAAGGGGAGGGGGGAGAAGAGTGAGAACATACTCCTCCTTTGGAAGCTCCCCCGTGAAGCTGCCCTCCGGAAGAAGTCTGACGCTGATGCGCTGCTCCAGCTCGCCTGATGCCCTCTTCGTTTTCACGTTCGGATTCGCGTTCAGGAAGTCAATGCTGTAGGTGACGTTCCTACTTTCGCCCGGGCTGAGGAGGAGGAGCGAGGAATCGAGCGTCAGGAACGGCGTCATGGCGCCCTCTCCCGCCACCGCGAGCGCCATGCTTCCCCCGCGGAGATTTGAAACCGTGAAAGCGCCAGATAGGTAGGTGCCATCAAAGGTCACATTCGCGCTGTTGGGCGTGATGGCGAATTCGGAGAGCTGCGCCGTCAGATGCTCGATGCGAACGATATCCAGCGTCGCTTCCGAAGGCAGCTCGGCGCGAATTCTAAAGGGACCTTTCGCGCCCTCCAGCCTGCACGTCGCCACGCACTGCTGCTCGAAGCGCGTCGGCGCGTCAGCGGCGAAGATAAGTTTTGAGGCGGATGCTCCGCCTTCGTCCCATTCGAGATAGAGTCGAGCCGGACCCTCCCCAGTATAGGTTCCCGTAACAAACACACCATTAACCGATCCGGGCTCCCCCCAGACAACGGAAGTGTTCTCCGTAAACCTCCATCCCTCGGCGCCTCCCGCGACGTTAAGCGAGAAGACCACATTTCCAGTCAAATCGGGTATAAGCGCAAAGGTTCCCAAAACCACCAGGAACAAAAGCGCGCCAATAAGCCCCCAAGTGCGAGTCTCCTTCGAAAGGCTGGCGTCTAGTTGTCGAATCCGTGCTTCCTGAAGCTGTAACTCTGTCTGATAGAACCTATAATAGTACGCGAAGGATTTTCCGGCAAGCCCGGTGTGATACACCTGAGTATATTCGGCCCTGGATACGCTGCCCCGCCGGAATGCCTCATGGAGTTGAGACTCTTGTTTAGCGAGCCGCTCAATATACTGCCCACAAAGCGCTGCCTTTCGCGCCGCGAGCGCCTTCTCGTTCCGCAGAGAGAGAAGGCTCATTTCTCCCTCGCGCGGTGATACGCTGTCCAGACCGTGCGCTGGTTTCTGTCAATGAGCCGGGCGATATCAGCGAAGCTCAGCTTGCGCTGCTCGTGCAAGTAGGTGACGAGGTTCTCAAGAAGGGAACGCGGCTTTTTGCCGAGCGTCTCCACCGGGAGGTCGTGCGGCGAAGCTCCCGGCCAGACGCGTTTCTGCAGCTTTCTGCGCGCGTCGCTAACAGCCTGCCAGATGCCCTGCTTGCTGCGGCAGAGCAGGCGCGCGACAGTTGTGATGCTCAACTGGCGTTCCTCGACAAGGTACGTCGCGACGGCTTCGAGCGGACTCAGACCCAGGGCAAGAACGGTGGGCGGAACACGGATGCCCTGGGCGAGCGCGACGAGCTCGGAAGAAGAGAGGCGGTAGTCCTGCTGCAGGCTGTCCAGCAGCCTTCTCAGTTCCAGAAATCGAGTATCACTGCCTACCGCGCGCCGCATTGGTAACTATATGTAGGTAATTTCTTTATAAATATTTCCAATTAGTAAATATATGTAAGTAAGCTTCAGGAAAGGCGCTTAGGCAGAAATGTTTATATAGGTTCCACGCCAGAGAGAAAGTATGGGAAAAAGAGGCAGGAGAGCGCAGTACTCTATGGAGTTTATGCTGGTCTTCTCGTTCTCCCTGCTGATTGTGCTCCCGCTCATTATGCTCCTTCAATCAGAGTACAATCAGAACAAAGAAGTGCTCAACGTCGCGCAGGCTCGCAAGGTGCTTGACCAGATTTCTATCACCGCGCAGAAAACCTACTACGCTGGCCCGCCCAGCCGCAACACCCTAGAAGTCATCGTTCCTGCGGGGGTCACCAACATCAGCGTGACCAATATCGACGGCGCGAACCGAAAATCTGAGTTGGTTATCACGGTCGACAGGGGCATGGACCAGGACACGCTGGTAGATGTCCTGCCCTTCTGGATAAACATCTCACTTTCCCCCTCTTCAGGCACCCGCAAAATCCTCCTCAAGGCAGAGGACACAAGAATCATCAACATCACCGAAATCGCATGAGACGCGCCCAGTACTCCCTGGAGTTTATGATATTCATGGCGATGCTCTCCGTGCTTTTTCTCGCCTTCCTGGTCAATTATACAGACTCCCTCCAGCAGCTGTTTGTCGACCGTGAAAAAGCAGCGTTCGATGACCTCGGCCAAAGTATCCGCACCACGCTCATCGCGACCTCGAAGGTGATAGACGGATTCAAAATAACCCTCCCGGAGATTCCGGAGACCATAGCGGGCATCGAATTCGAGATTAACAATACACCCTATTATTTCTATCTGAGCAACAGCAAAACCGATTATGTGTATAGCATGCCCTACACAATTGGAAAGTTCAGGAAAGGGAGCAATGTGCTCTGGAATGTGGAAGGCGTGCTGGCTCTCAGCGATTATCCCCCGATAGTCCGAGCAGACGGTGTTGTGAATTTCACCCAGTGCAACGATCTCGTGGACAACGACGAGGACAGCTTCGTCGACCTAGGTGATGTGAATTGCACAGTTTGGTCTCAGGATAATGAAACCGGCTAATGAACACCTTAGAGGTTAACAGCGGGAAAGAAGGTACAGTTTCAAATCCGAAAGCTTGACACGCTCTTGTTTGGTGGTATCTCGCTCCCTAACGGTAACTGCCTTATCAGCGAGAGTATCAAAGTCTACCGTGACGCAGAACGGAATGCCTTGTTCATCGGCGCGCGCGTATCTCCTTCCGATGCTTCCGCCCGTGTCGAAGACGCAGAACAGGTCTTTCTTCAGGAGGTCGTAGACCTTTTTGGTCTCATCGTTTAATTTGTTCACTAAGGAAAAGACGCCGACTTTTACGGGCGCGAGTTTGGGGGAAAGCTTCAGCACGATGTTGCCCCGCTCCTTGTCGTCGTGGTAGGCGTCGAAGAGGAACACCAGAAACGCGCGCTCAACGCCAAGGGACGGCTCAGCGACCACGTGCGGAACAAGCTTCTCCTTGGTTTCCTCGATAAAAAGTGAGAGGTCTTTCTTGGAGTGCTTGATGTGCTGCTGCAAATCGAAGTCCGAGCGATTGGCCATGCCGAGCAGTTCTTTCCAGCCGAAGGGAAACTCGTATTCGAGGTCCCAGGTCTCAGTGGCGTAATGGCTCTTTTCCTTAGCAACATGCTGGCGGATGCGGAAGTGGTCAGGGTTCGCGCCGAGGGAGGCAAACCACAGATGCTCGGTCGCGAGCCAGTAGGCGTGCCATTCTGTCTTGATGACGCCCTTCTTGAGGGCGTCGGCGATGGTCATCTTCTTGTGCTCTTCGCCCGTTTTCTGCATCTCCTCGCTGTAGACAAAAAGGGAATGCTGCTTCACCTCGTCGATGAACGGGCAGCCCTGGTTTTTCGGATTGATGAAGAACTCGAGTTCCATCTGCTCGAATTCCCGGCAGCGGAAGAGGAAGTCGCGCGGCGAAATCTCGTTACGGAACGCTTTTCCAATCTGCGCGATGCCGAACGGCAGCTTCATGCGCGCGTTTTCCGCGACGAGCTTGAAATCAGCGAACATCAGCTGCGCGGTCTCCGGGCGCAAATACGATTTGGCCGAGCTCTCTTCTTTCGGCCCGACCATCGTCGAGAACATCAGGTTGAAGGGCTGCACCTCCTTGAACGATGATTTGCACGAGGGGCACGCGAGCTTGTGCTTCTTCACTTGCTCGTTGATTTCATCCGCAGTCAGTCCCTCGACTTTGATCTTCAGGGCGGCCTCAAGGAACGTATCCGCCCGCGTCTTTTGCCCGCACTTGGAACAAGTGAGCATGAAGTCCTCGAAATGCGCTGTATGGCCGGACGCTTCCCACACTTTCGGATGCGTGATGATAGAGCCATCCATACCCGCGATGTCCTCGCGCTGGTGCACGTGCGTCTTCCACCATTCCCGCTTGATGTTGTTCTTGAGTTCTACACCCAAGGGACCAAAGTCGAAGAATCCCGAGAGACCGTTGTAAATCTCGGCAGTGGGATAGACAAATCCCTTCCGCTTGCAGAACGTCGCGAGCTCTTCAATTGTCGGCATAGCAGGCTGAATCCGTAAGCGGTATTTAAAGGTTGTTGGGACGCGCGTAAAAGGCGGCGAGAAGGAAACGCTTATTAATGGCCGCAGTTTGCTAAAAAAGCTTTGAGGGGATAACATGACAGAAAGACAGACACCTGGACAAAGCCTGCTCGCCGACCGTGGCCTCGGAGTAGTCTACGGCAGCCAAGGGAACGTCCTGGCGTACCATCCTGGAATGCGGGCCCCTGTTCGTCTGGATAGCGATGAGTTCCACCCGCAAGATGCCCGTTTCGGTCATGGCGGCCGCGAGGGAGGCTCTCAGATTCTCCATCTGGAATATGTGCAGGGAATACGGCCCGAAGTCGTGAAATTTGCCTACAGCCGCGGGCTCAGCTCCATTCCGCCAGTGCTCATGCCTGCCCTCGGAAGCGAGCAGGGAGAAGGAGCCAGTCAAGAGTTCGATGAGAGGGGAAAGCAACGAAGAGAACTCCCGGTAGGCCTCACTCACCATCAAGGCGAACTCTATTGTGTAACGCAAGAGTTCAATCCCAATTACCAGCCACGCCTGCGCCTCTATCGGCTGAGCGACGGCCAGGAAATCGAACTACTGCGAATGCCAGGCTCTAATCGAGACGTTCAGGAGTTTGATGAAATAGCCCGTGGAAGAACCATGGAAGCGCGGGATAAGAGCCTCGAAGGACTCCTGGTGAGAAAAGGTTCCGTGGACGTAGCGAGCGATGGCACCTACCTCTATCTCTCAAGCGAAAATACTGTGGCGCTGAGAGTCAACGACAATAGAGCGAGCTTCGAACGCCAGATTTCCGGCAGGATTTCCAATTGGGTCCGCCTCGCCTCAGATGGGCAGACCGCGTTTCAAGTGTACTACCGTGGACTGGAAACCGACCCAAGCGGAGTCCAAGTGCATCGGCTTCCGGACTACGAGCTTGCGGCGCAGTGGGTGCCATTTGACGGGGAGAGCCCATATAATCTCTCAATGACCTCGTTTGGCGGGCTGTTCTTCTTTGGAGCCGATAACCTGGAAAGCTGGAACGGTGATTTGTACGCGATTGAGCTTCCGACAGGCTCCAGCCGAAAAGTCGAGCCTCGGCTCATCCTTCCGGGAGCGTTCGAGCTGCATGGAAATATTGGCGCTGGAGGAAATCCACTCCTGGTGCTGCCTAGGGCGGCTATTGATGACCTGGTCCGGAGCGCGGAGCTCAGGGACTGGGAGGCCCAGGCGAGAATTCTTTCGGCAGGCTAGCCCTTCACCCAAGCCAGCTCTTCCGAATCCAATCCCAGCTCTTCCGCGAGCGGGATATTTTTTTTCAGAATCTGCTTGTAAGAAGACATCGATTTCACCGCCTCTTTGATGGACGTGTGCGTATGCGCCGCAATCTTCGCCGCGATAGCCTTCTTCTTCATCGCCTTCTGGTTCGCCCACCAGATTTTGAGCAGGCGACCCGTCTGTTTGTATTCAACGACCTTCTCGTACTTCTTGTCCTTCGCGACAGCTACCCCCGCCGTGAGCAGCGCGTTGATGGTCACGAGGAAGCGCCAGTGCTGCCATCTCCGGATGCGCCGCTGGAAAATGTCCGCTTTCGAGAGCGCGTCATACGCTCTGGCTAAATCAGCGGGCTGGCTATACTCTTCCGGCAGGTTCGCGTCCAGCCACAGGAGGCGCTGGTCGACATCCTCGTCCACATAATCAAAGGCGCTCACCGCGACATGGGGGTCCGTGGTCTTGAAAATCTTCAGCAGGGCGTTCAGAATCGTTTCCTGCTTTTCACGCATGCCGAGCGCGTCGAGAGATTCGAGAGTGATCGTGCCGAGAGTGGAGAGAATTTCCAAGTCGTTGAGCGCGGCGCGCGCGTCTCCGCCTGAGCGCCTGGAGATGCTTTTCGCGGCCTCCTCGGAAAGCCCAATAGCCTCTTTTTTTGAGATAGCGAGAAGAAGAGAGGTTAACGTTCCAGTAGCCAAAGGCTCAAAGGAGATAAGCTCAGACTTAGAGCGCAAAGATGAAAACTTATGGTCATGGGGGTCGAGCATCGTAAGAACGACAGGCACGGTGGAATCCTCGAGCAGCCGGATGATTTCCTGCAGCCCTCCGCGGTCATCGGAGCCCGAAAGGCCGTCGATGTCGTCAACGAGCAGAAGTTTCCCTTTGGAGAAAAGACTCTGCTGGTTCATAGCGGAGCCGAGCCGGCTTGAAATCTGTTCCTTGTTGCGGAAGTCAGAAGCGTTCAGCTCGAAGAGCTCCAGACCCAGCTCCTTGGCGACCGCGTGCGCCGCGGTGGTCTTCCCCGTGCCTGGCGGTCCCCAGAGAATGGCGGCTTTCTTCCTGCGCGGCCCCTTGACAAAAGACCGAAGCGACGCGATAGCCTTGTCCTGACCCATCAGCTCCTGAACGGACTTCGGAGCGTACTTTTTAACGAGCGGGAGCATAGGAATAAGAAGCGACCAAGTCTATAAAAAAGTGCTGGTGAGGGAGAGTTAAGGCTCCTCTAAAATAACCGTAACGGTGCCGCTATAGTTCCCATACGGCGTGCCGGGAGGGATGCCGATGGAGACGCGCAGAATTTTGGATTCATTGGGAAGAATCACAAAGGGCTCGGGAACCTGCACCCAGGCCGCCATCGCTCCGGAAGTTGTAAAACGCACGCGTGTGGGCTTCTCCACTTGGTTAATAGAGAGTTCTCGTGCAGAACCCGAACCCCAGTTCAGCGTGCCGAAGTGAAATCCGTCTGGATCGACATTGATGCCCATAAGCGAGGTGTTCTCAACGTTCACATCCATCGGATACTGCTGCTCCGCATAGCGGTCCTTCGCCTGCAACAGGAGAGTCGCGAACGTTCCGAGGAGCGCCAGCGCGATGGCCAAAAAGAGGGCAGAGCTCAGCTTCATCGTTTTTTCCTGCTTCTAAAGAGAATCCATCCCGCGTTGAGCAGCACGAGGAGAGCCAGCAGGATGATGAGGACTAAGAGTAAGGAGTTCTTGAAGAACGGCGCGGGCTGTTCCTCGGTTTCTTCGAGCGTCACCTGCGCCTCCTTTCCGGCTTGCTTGTCGTAATAGAACACGCGGATATCCAGGTCGTAGGTTCCGGGTGGCAGCTGTCCATGCTCCCAGAATGCGGTAAGCCTCCCAGTGCCCCAACTCTCAAGGGTGAGCGAGCTTGTCTTGAGCGTATCGATAACCGCGCCGCCTTGCTTGACCGTCACGACAGCGTACACATCCTCGATGCCGGAGTTCCAGTTGCTTTCGAGGTCGATATGAATTTTCGCGATGTCCCCTAAAAGGTCAGTCGTGACAGCAGTGATAAGAATTTTAATTTCGCCAATGCGCAGCGTTGTGGAGAGCTGCGCCGGCGACTTGCCGCCATAGTCAATAGCCGCTGAAGCGGTATATTCTCCGCTCTGCTGGCCTTTGGTGTCCCAGTAGGCGCGCAACGGCGCGCGTTCGGCCACGGCGAGGGTTGGAAGATGGGAAGTAGGGCTTCGCGCGACGACTGTACCATCGGGAGCCGTGACCTCGATTTCAGTCCAGAGATCCGTAAGCTCCTCAGTCCCGAAGTTGAGCAGTGGGAGCGTGAAATAAACGATAGTCCCGGGCTGTATGCGCCTCGGCTCGTACTCAAAGCTCGCCTCGAGGAATTTCCCGTCGTTCGGCACCCGAATCTTGAGGATATGGGAAACCGCAGCGAAAGCTGACGACCCGCCGCCCTGCACTATCTCTTCAGGTGTGAAATATTGAGAAGTGATAATTTCAGTGTAGTAGGTTCCAGGCTTCAAATCCGCAGGCAGTCGCAAGGCGTATTCCACAAGCAATTCGTTCGATGTGTGGGCCTCTAAAATCTGCTCGCCGTTCGAAAAAAAGATGTACGGCGCGAGGCTCCCATGCGCTTCTATCCGAAGGTTTTTCTCTCCGTCAGAAAGGATATTGAAGTCCCCCAAAACTTCAGGCTGGCCGATAAAAATAGTCTCTCTCAGGGGCGGAGTAACCCCCATAGATGAGGAGCCGCCGAAGACTAAGATAGGAAAGAGCAAAACAAGAAGGCAAAAAAGAAAGAACCGTTTCATAAGCGGCTTAGGTGCTCTGGGAGGCGAGGAAGACAACATCCTGCTGCTTGTTGCCCGCGGGTTCGCTCTCTGGGACAGAGACGTTAACGCCGAGGAAAGCCGTATCGTTGCCGTCGTTGTTCGACAGGTTCACAACAAGGAATCGCGAGCCTGCGCCGAGGGCATTGAGGGGAAGCGCGTCGTACGTGGTGTTGCAGAACGCCTTGCTGTAGTTCACGAAGACGCATCCCACGAGGAAGCACGCCTGTTTGTCAGTGTAAAGAGTGGAGTTTTCCGGGAACTGCGCGAGGCAGCCGGCAGTAGTCTCAGAGGAAGTGAACGGCCCCCTGCCAGAGATACCTGTGCCGTTGCCAGCCTGGTCAGAGGTGGTAGTAGAGTACAATCGGAGAGAGATGTTAACAGTGCCGTCGTTCCTGACAATCCAATAGTCTCCGAGATCCTGGCTGGAGTTGCGGCCGCTTACAATATCAATCTGTCCGAACTGGATAAGGTTATCGGTGATATTAATATAGGCGTTCGCCGCAATGGAGAGGTTCGCGTAAGCGGTCGCGGAGGTATTAGTGGAAAGCATACCCGTAATGGGCTGGAAATCGTTAAGCTTGCTCAAGCTGAGCATGGTTCCAAAGACGGAGATGACGATGGCCGCGACGACAAACATCGCTAATGTTGCGTTTGAAAGGTCTTCCATGTGTTTCACCTGACAGTTAGTGTAACGTGCGCGGTAATGGGCACGTTAGGAACTGTGAGTTGGACAGAAGCGGTGGGCGTAGTGGACGCTGCAGCCTGCTTCGGAGTTGAAGAGAGATGTGACACTGCGTTGAGTACCATCGTGGTGCTCAGTGCGCTTACAACAAGCGCCAAGACGACTAGCACAAGAACTGATTTTCGGGAAATGTGGTCTTCCATTCGAGTTCCTCGTTATACGCTACTAATATAGGAATGTCTACTATTACGCTATTATATAAACATTTCTATTCGGGACAATTTCGGGCAGAAGAGAGCCGTGCTCATGCCCAGAATAAGATTTGTTTCGATGATATCCTTTTTTATCAGGTTTTGCCAAATAGATGGCGCCCCTTCACAAGAGCCGTCCTTTCAACTGCTCCTTTTTCCAGGGCCTGTTGCTGGCAAGAAGGGTTTGCTTGTCGAGCATGCGGAAAAGCAGCTGGGGGATTTTATAATTTCCAAGCGCAATCCTGTCCGCGAGCATCGCCATGACTTCGCGCGTCTTCGTGTCAAGGAACTCAGCGCTCGCCTTTCCCCGCGACCTTCCGAAGAGAAGCGAGGGCATGTAACCGAGGCTGTTTCTCAGAATCGTGGGGAAGAGTTTTTTGAATCGTATGTTCCGCTGATACGCGCGCAGTAGGGCGCGCATCGCGGCGTAATACCTGCGTCTCACAGGCCAATTCACCATCGCCGCCATATAATAAGAGCCCAGCAGGAGGGCTAGGTCGTGCGCCGGGTCACCAAAGACAGAGACCTCATGGTCGAGGATGAAGCAACGATTGCCCCTGACCAGGACATTCTTCGGGAGCGCGTCGCCATGGATGAGACAGACTCGATTTCTTACGAGCTTTTTGGCGTTGCGCTCCATCGCCTTCTTTATCGAGCGGTGAGGTGTAGCGTCCCGGTATTCATGGGTGTAGAGGTCGAGCTTGAGGATGCGGAACGCCTCGCTGATGGGGAACTGCAACTTTAGTCTTTGGCTCTGGTAGCTTTTGCTGTGCAGGCGGCCATAGATACCCCCCAGCTCGCGCACAACACGCAGATTCACCTTCGCCGCGAGCAGGTCATAGATGAGCGGCTCATAGCCTTGCGGAACCGCGGCCATGCAAACGACGCCTTCTGCCCGGTCAAGGAAGAGGGGCTCTGGAGCTTCTTTCAATCCCAATTCCCGCCAGGCCTTCAGGGCATGGTACTCTGTCACGACGCGCTCCTTGGGGAAGCGGATGCTCCGATTGAACTTCATGACTCCTTCCGCCTGCTTGAGTGCTACCCTCTTCGAGCCGCTCCTTGCAAGAAAGAGGTGATTGAGCAGCCCGCCGCCAAGCGGAGTCACTTCAATAGCGTCGTCTTTGCCAAATACACCCTTACGAATGAGATAGCTGGGCACCTGCCTCACGGTGAGCACCATAGGAGAGAAGAACACTGCTCGCTATATAAGGATTCTCACAACGTCAGTTTTTTATACCCTTCCTCATTTTAGCGGGCTATGGACTGGCTTTCAACGCTCCTTATTGTCTTCGGCCTTGCGCTGTTCGAGATTATCATCAGCATCGACAACGCTATCATCAATGCGGAAGTGCTGGGCACAATGGGTGCCAAGGCGAGAAAATGGTTCCTGTTCTGGGGTATCCTCATCGCGGTTTTCCTCGTGAGGGGCCTTCTGCCTTGGGCGATTCTCTGGATTAGCAGCCCTTCTCTTGGCTTCATCGGCGCGTTTACAGCTTCCTTCAGCTCTGACCCCGCGGTGGCGCACGTCATCGAGCAGTCTGCCCCTATCCTCCTGATTGGCGGCGGAACGTTCCTCGTGCTGCTGTTCTTCCATTGGCTCTTCCTTGAGCCCAAGAATTACGGCCTCAAGGGAGAGGAGTACATTCACAAGCATGGTGTATGGTTCTTCGCCATCGCGTCCATCCTGCTTGTTTTTCTGGTTTGGAACGCTATCGCCATCAACCCCCTCATGGCGCTCGGCGCCGTCATCGGCTCGAGCGCGTTCTTCATCACGCACGGCTTCAAGGAGAACGCTGAGAAGGTGGAGAAAGAGATGATGTCTGGGGAAACCCACCTGAGCGATTTGAGCAAGCTCTTCTACCTCGAAATCATCGACATGACCTTTTCAATCGACGGCATCCTCGGCGCCTTCGCTTTCACGTTCGTTCTGCCCATCATCCTCATCGGCAACGGCATCGGCGCGATTGTCGTGCGGCAGCTCACGGTCGCGAACATCGACCGCGTGAAAAAATACAAGTACCTCAAGAACGGCGCCATGTATTCAATCTTCGCCCTCGGCTCGGTCATGGTCCTGCACAGCTTCGGCGCGCAAATCCCAGAGTGGGTGAGCCCCCTGGTTACCATCGGCATCATCGGGTATTTCTTCTGGAAGTCTGTCCAGGCGCTGAAAGCGACTCCCGCTTAATCTGGTTCACCTTCTCTTGATGATACTAACCTTTATATAGAAGTTCGTAGATACGAACTTTTATGACTACCGCTACCAGGGAGGACTATATCCGGGAGATGTACAAACTATCCCTTAAGACCGCGCATATCCGCTCAGTTGAGCTCTCGGACGCCTTGGGCCTCGCGAAATCCACAGTCTCAGAGCGCCTGCGAGCCCTCGCGGAAGAGAAGCTGCTCACCTATGAGCCCTATTCCACAGTCTCCTTCACGAAAAAAGGGAAGGAGCTTGGCAGAAAGCTCACCTATAAGCACCGTATCATCGAGGTGTTCCTGCACGACACGCTCGGATTTCCCGTTTCCAAGGTTCATTCCGAAGCGCACAAGCTCGAGCATGCGTTCAGCGACGACGCGATTACGCGCCTCGCGAAAGTGCTCGGCCACCCAAAGACAGACCCGCATGGAAACACGGTGCAAACATGAAACTCTTCCTCCTTATAGTGTTGACAACGCTCTTGATAGCGTGCTCTCCCGCGCAGGACTCAGGAAAGCTCCAGATTGTCGCGACAACGGGCATGGTCGCGGACATCGCGAAAAATATCGGGGGAGAATTCGTTGAAGTCAACGCATTAATGGGCCCGGGCGTTGACCCGCACCTCTACAAGGCGAGCGAGGGCGACGTCTCGCTTCTTTCAGGCGCTGACATCGTCTTCTATTCCGGCCTGCATCTCGAGGCCAAGATGGGCGATGTGATTGAGGAGATGGAAGGGAAGAGCGTTGCGGTCACGCGCACGCTCCCTCGCGAAGAGCTCCTTGATTTCCCACCCTATGAGAACCAGTACGACCCGCACGTCTGGTTCAACGTGCTGTACTGGAAGCAGGCGGCCGAAGTTGTGAGAGACGAGCTGATGGCGCGCGACCCGGAGCACGCAGACGCGTATCGCCAGAACGCGGCAGCGTATTTGCAACAACTATCAGAGCTTGACTCCTATGTCCACAGGCGGGCGCAGGAACTCCCAGCAGACCAGCGCATCCTTGTCACCGCGCACGACGCGTTCCGCTATTTCGGCAGGGAATACGACTTCCAAGTCATCGGTCTACAAGGCATCAGCACCCAAGCCGAGGCCGGAACCAAAGATGTACAGGAGCTTGTTGATTTCATCGTCTCCCGCAAGGTCAAGGCGCTCTTTGTTGAGAGCTCGGTGCCTGAGCGCAACCTCAAGGCTGTTCAGGAGGCCTGCCGCGCCAAGGGGTGGGACGTGCAAATCGGCGGCCAGCTGTACTCTGACGCCATGGGCGACGCGGGAACCTTCGAAGGCACGTACATCGGCATGGTGACGGCGAACATCGACACCATCGTAGGGGCGCTGGGAGGGAACGATGCATCCAATTGAGATTTCCGACCTCACGGTCGCGTACCATGAGAAGCCAGTCATCTGGGATTTAGATTTTCACGCTCCCGCTGGCGTGCTTCTCGCCGTTGTCGGGCCGAACGGAGCGGGCAAGACGACGCTTCTCAAATCCATTCTCGGGCTGGTGAAGCCCTCCGCCGGCACTGTGACCATCTTCGGCAAGCCGGCGCAAAAGCAGATGCACCGCCTCGCTTACGTGCCCCAGCGCGGCAGCGTTGACTGGGATTTTCCAACGACGGTTTTAGATATCGTGATGATGGGGCTCTACGGTAAGCTCGGCTGGTTCAAGCGGCCGGGCAAGAAGGAGAAAGAACTCGCCCTCCAGAGCCTTGAGAAAGTCGGGATGGCGGACTTCGCCGGCAGACAAATCAGCCAGCTTTCGGGAGGCCAGCAGCAACGGGTCTTTCTCGCGCGCGCCCTGGTCCAGGACGCAGACCTGTACCTGATGGACGAGCCGTTTGTCGGCGTTGACGCCGTCACTGAAAAGGCGATTGTCGCCCTCCTTCGGGAATTGCGGTCGCGCGGAAAAACCGTTGTTGTCGTGCACCACGACGTGCCAACGCTCAAAACCTATTTCGACTGGGCGCTGCTGCTCAACGTGCGCAAAATCGCTTTAGGCCCGGTTCAAAAAGTCGTCACGCCCAAGAATCTGCAGAAGACGTACGGAGGCAGGGCCTCGTTCCTGGATTTGGAGCATGCTTGATTACACCCTGATTCTTGTTTTTTCTGGATGCCTGGTTTTGGGCATTGTCGCGGGAACGCTCGGGAGCTTCGCGGTTCTTCGCAAACAGAGCCTGCTCGGCGACGCCATCTCTCACGCGGCTTTGCCGGGAGTCGCCATCGCGTTTCTTTTGGCGTCGAGCAAACACCCCGCCGTTCTGCTTCTCGGCGCTCTCTGCGCTGGCTGGCTCGGCACCCTCTTTATCCTGCTTATCACGCGCACGACGCGCATCAAGAACGACACTGCCATGGGAATTGTGCTGTCCGTCTTTTTCGGCCTGGGCCTTTTTCTTTTGACGCTTATCCAGCGCATGCCCTCCGCGAGCAAGGCAGGCCTTGACAAGTTTCTCTTCGGAAACGCATCGACACTGCTGCTCCAGGACGTCTGGACGATGCTTATTTTAGGGGGAGCGACGCTCGCGTGCGTGCTGCTCTTCTGGAAGGAGTTCAAATTATTGTCCTTTGACCCGGACTTTTTACACAGCCTCGGAAGAAATACCCTGATACTCGATGTGTTCCTGACTACGCTTCTTGTCGCGGCGATTGTCATCGGCCTGCAGGCTGTGGGCGTTGTTTTGATGAGCGCTCTGGTCATCGCTCCGGCTGTGGCGGCAAGGCAATGGACCGACCATCTCGGAAGAATGGTCGCGCTTTCGGCTCTTTTTGGTGGAGTTGGCGGAGTCTTAGGGGCGTTCGCGAGCAGCCGCATTTCCAACCTTCCAACAGGCCCGGCGATTGTCGTTGGCATCAGCGTGCTCTTCATTATCAGCTTGTTCTTCTCTCCCCATCGCGGTTTGCTCAAGGACTGGCTCCGCGAGCGCAAGAACAGAAAGACCGTGCGATCGAAGAAAGTGCTGCTCGCGCTTTTCACGCTTTCCAGAAGCCACAAAACGCCCTTTCACAGCCATCCGGTTTCGTCCCTTGAGGCCATAGCCCCCGGTTCGATTGAAGGCGGGCTTGAGGAACTTCGAAACCAGGGACTGGCCTTGCCATCCGGAGCGGGGTGGAAGCTGACTCATAAGGGAGCTATCGAGGCGCGGCGCCTCGCTCAGCACGTGTATGGTGAGATGCCATGACTCCTCAAATTGAGATTTTGCTCATCGCCTCTGTCGTCGCGATCGCGTGCTCGCTTGTAGGCACGTTTCTGGTCTTACGGCGCGTCTCACTTATGTCTGATGCTGTCAGCCATTCCATCCTCTTGGGAATTGTGCTCGCGTTCTTTGTCGTGAAAGAACTGTCATCTCCCTTTCTCATCTTAGGCGCCGCCGTTATCGGGGTTCTAACAGTTGTATTGACAGAACTGCTTATCACGACCAAGAAAATCAAGGAGGACGCTTCCATCGGGCTTGTTTTTCCTTTGCTGTTTTCTCTTGGCGTCATCTTGATTACCCAGTTCGCCGAGAACGTGCATATCGATTTGGACGCGGTGCTCTTGGGCGAGCTCGCGTTTGCGCCGTTTCATCGCTTTGTGCTCGGCGGAGTCGATTTAGGCCCGCAAGCGCTCTGGATGATGGGGTCGATTCTCACGGTCACGCTCGCGTTCCTTTTGCTCTGCTATAAAGAACTCAAGCTCGCGACGTTTGATTCCGGACTGGCGGTGGCTTTGGGATTTTCTCCGGCGATTATCCATTACTCTCTCATGACACTCGTCAGCATCACGGCTGTCGGAGCGTTCGACGCCGTGGGCTCGATTCTTGTCGTGGCTCTGATGATTACCCCGCCAGCGACCGCCTTTCTTTTGACACATCGTTTGGACAGGATGCTCTTCCTTGGGGCAGGTATCGGCGTTCTTTCCGCGGTGCTCGGCTACGGCCTCGCGCATTTCTTCAACGCGTCGATAGCCGGCGGAATGGCCTTAATGTCTGGCGTCCTCTTTCTGCTCGCTCTCTTGCTCTCGCCTTCCCGAGGCCTTATCGCCCAGGGCTTGCAGCACCGCTCGAAGAAGCTTAGGTTCGCCTCTGAGCTTTTGACGGTGCACCTGCTCGACCATGAAGGCGCGCCCGAAGAGCGCAAGGAGAACATCCGCGAAAACTGCATGCGCCACATGAACTGGACAGAACCGTTTACACAGAAAGTGGTTCGCGAATCCCTCTCTAAAGAATGGCTGACCGAGCGTGACGGCTTGCTTTCTTTGACTCCCTTAGGAAGAGAGACCGCGAAACAAGTGATGGTTCGAACCTAGCGAGGACATACCTTTAAAAATTCTTCAAGCCTTCGCTCCTTATGGTCGAACGCATTATCTTAGCAAACCCCCGAGGCTTTTGCGCGGGTGTGAGCAGAGCTATCGACATCGTCGAATTGGCGCTCCAGAAATTCGGAAAGCCTATTTACGTGCGGCACCCGATTGTGCACAACATCCACGTCGTGCGGGAGCTCGAGAAGAAGGGCGCTGTCTTTGTCGAGAGCCTTGACGCGGTTCCTACCGGGAGCTACGTCATCTTCTCTGCCCACGGTTCTCCAGCGGCTTTAAGACAGGAAGCGGTTCTCAAGGGATTGAAGCCGATTGATGCCGTGTGCCCTCTTGTGACGAAAGTACATGTGGAAGCGAGGCGCTTTGCACGCAACGGCTTCGAGATTGTCTACATCGGCCACCGCGGGCACCAGGAGGCGATTGGCGTGACGTCGATTGCGCCGATGCATCTTGTGGAGACACTTGAAGATGTCGAGAATCTTGTCCTCGCTTCCGATAAGGCAGTGATTTTGACGCAGACGACGCTTTCTGTTGATGATGCCCGGAAGCTTGTTGAAGCGCTCAAGAAAAAGTATCCTTTTATTACCGAGACGCCTAAAGAAGACATCTGCTACGCGACGACGAACAGGCAAGGAGCAGTCAAGGAGCTCGCGAAGCAGGCTGACGTGATTCTGGTGATTGGCTCGCCGACGAGCTCGAACTCGGTCAGATTAGTCGAGACTGCTACTGCCATGGGAAAACCTGCGTATTTGATTAACGACAAAACGGAATTACAAGAAGGATGGATTACGAACGCGAAGATTGTCGGAGTCACTTCCGGCGCATCGGGGCCTGAGGATTTGGTCTTAGAGTTGGTGGAATTCTTGAAAGAGAAATTCAATGTGACGAAAGTCGAGAATCTGGTACACACGACGGAGAACGTGGAGTTTGTGTTGCCGGACGAGCTGAAAGAGAAATAATCACGCGGCAAGTCTTCGATATTCTTTTCGAATATAATTGATGGTTCCTTGCACGGGGTCCTGGATTCCCGTCGCTGCGGCCACTCTTTGCTGGATTGGAATCCGATTCCCAGTCATCACTCTTTCACGCAGGAAGCGCTCGGTGTTTGGTGTCAGGAGCGTTCCGCTTTGATCTATGATTGTGGCGGCAATCGCGAGACCATTTGACCTGCCCCAGAAATAGGCTTGGTAATATCCCGGCTGGTTCCAAAGATGCGCAACCGTGGTGTACCAGGTTCCGGGGTCGTGCCTTCGCACATTGGCAGGTCTTACCAGTTCCCGGGCCTCTCTCGCGGCAGTTCTCAACTCGCTCCTGCCGCATGTGCTCAAGGCGACGTCCATAAGCGTAATCTCAACCGTAGAATACAGTTCGAACAAATGCTGGAGCAGGGTCCATTTCTCTATCAGCCTTGTGTCGCTTACACCATAATGCTCCCTTAAATGTACGGGATCAAACGGCGCCAAGTCATGGGTCATGGAGAAGCTTTCGCTTCCGTTGACCGGCTGAAAGAAGAAACTCGGGTCTTCTTGTGCGGCTCGCCTGCACGCTTCAAAATCCATAAAATGACCCATCTCATGCGGAAAAATTCCTGCCCGTTTACGCGAATCGGTGCTATAGGAGACCGGATCGAAAAACAACCCATTCTTGCCGTCTGAGAACGCTCCAAGCGAAAGAGACACTGCCTGAGGTCGCTTCCCCTGCCTCTCTTCAATGTCAAGAAGCACATTAGGATTGCGCGGGTCGTAGAGCCTTTCTAATGTCTTACGGTCATAGCCCATCCGCACAAAAAGGTCGATACTGTTTCTCAATAGCACCACAGGATTCTGTGGGACATCAAGTCCGGCGAATGGGTCTTTGGTTGCAAGCAAGAACTGGACATCCCACGGCTCCAATGGGCCTTCTCCGAGAAGTTCACGCATCAAGGCATCGTAGATGTCTTTTGTTCCCTCTACAAATCTTAGCAAGACTGCACCAATCTCATGGGCCTTTGGAGCTTCATACCATTCTGCTTGGACGTCGAAAATGTTTGCGACTCTCCCCCCTGCGAACGCTATCACTTGGCGATTGTGAGCGGCCCTTTCATCAGCGAACGCGCTCTCGAGACCATCCAGCTGAGTTGACGCAACAAAGATTCTTCGTCTTGTTTCGCCATCCGGATTGCCCTTCATCTCCCTGCGAAAGTCACTCATGGTAAGCGAGCCCACATCCGGCACGATAAGGGGCTGTTTGTATGCGGCGGCGGCTTTTTCATGCTCGCTATTAAACGCTTGACTCCCGTGTACCCCATCATAGAGTTTCCGATCCCTTCTCACCTTCACCGCGCGCCGCTCTACTTCCGTAGTCGCGAGCGTTTCGAACCTGCCTATGAGCTGGTCGTATACTCCTCCTGTAGCGTTAATTCTTTCCTTCAGCTCCGTTGCTCTTTTGTATTTCTCTTCTCTTTCTGGCTCTTTTCTTGCCCCTAGTCCCATAAGGTCATGACGATCAGTTTCTTCTTCGAGATGGCTAAGCTCTCTGTCATGTTCTAGGAGCCAGAAGTTGACTTCCGCGAGATTCATCTCAGAAACAGCGCGCGGCAGCTCTCGCTCCGTTACCGATTGCACAATCTGGTCTATGCCCCATGCCATGTTCTAACCTAGAAGCCCTAAGGCTTGCGCCTCTTTTTCTCTCAGAATCGTTTGCGCTTATATAAACTTTCTCTACGCATACTTGGTTTTCACGTACTCATCAATCATCGCTTTGAACTCGTTTATCCTATTCGGGCCCCTCAGCTTCGCAGCTTCCTTGCCATCGACAAAGACCGGACTGACCGGGTCTTCGCCAGCGCCAGGGAGCGAGAGACCGAGATTGGCTTCCTTGCTCTCTCCCGGGCCGTTGACGACGCAGCCCATGACCGCGACGACCATCTCTTCCTGGCCTTGGTAGCCTTGCTTTTTCCACTCTGGAGCCTTCTTCTGGAGATACTCGGTAATTTCCACCGCGATTTCCTGGAAGAGTGTTGATGTTGTTCTTCCGCATCCGGGGCAGCTCGTGACCGTTGGCGTGAATCTTCTGATTCCGTTCGCCTGGAGAATTTGCTGAGCGACTCGTACTTCTTCTGTCCTTGAAGCGCCGGGCGCGGGCGTGAGCGATACCCTGATGGTGTCGCCGATGCCTTTGTTCAAGAGAACGCTTAAGGCAGCTGTGCTTGAGACGACTCCTTTGGTTCCAAGGCCCGCTTCCGTAAGGCCTAAATGAAGAGGATACGTTGTCTTTGCTGCGATTTCCTCGTACGCAGCGACCATCGGCTTCATTCTGCTGACTTTCGCCGAGAGGATAATTTTATTTTCTGGCATACCATATTCTCTTGCCAATCGAGCGGATTCTATGGCTGAGATGACCATCGCATTCGCAACAATCTCTTCGGAATCTTTCTGCTCCTCTCTCTTTAATTTCGCATTGTCGTCCATCAGTTTCATGTACACTCTTTGGTCGATGCTGCCGAAGTTGACGCCGATTCTGACCGGTTTCTTGTTGTCCAAGGCTTTCTCGATAATCGCCTTGAAGTTCGCGTCGTGCTTGTCGCCGAAACCGACATTTCCGGGATTGATTCTGTACTTGTCGAGAATCTGGGCCATTTCAGGATATCTTGTGAGGAGCAAGTGGCCGTTGAAATGGAAGTCGCCAATGAGCGGGACGTCGCATTTCTCTTTCTCGAGAATCGCCTTGATTTTTGGGACAGCCTCGGCGTTGCTGTTGTCCATCACCGTGAAGCGCACGAGTTCAGAACCCGCGTCTGCCAGCTCCATAATCTGTTTCGCGGTCGCCTGCGCGTCATAAGTCGGCGTATTCGTCATGCTCTGGACGCGGATAGAGTTGTCACCACCAACACTTACGTTCCCTACCTTGACTTCACCGCTTTCTCGTCTCATTTTTAGTTGAAATGCTTATTTTTGAAAATGTCAAAGCCGAGCTTCCACAGCTTCGCCTCTTTCATCAGGAGCTGGACGATGAACTTGCTTGGAAAATCGCGGTCGTGCTCAGCGAGGATGTCCGCGTTGTTTTTCTTCTTGAAAATTCCAATCATGTCGTCGCACTGCTTTTCTGACATGTGGTTCATGTAGTCGCGCATCTTGAGGCTAATCCACAAATCCCTGCCGAGCTTTTGGTTGAAGAGCTTGCTGTAATTTTCCTTGTCTTTGGCGAGATAGGTTCCCGCAATCATGCCGTAGATGATGCCACCGTACGTTGTGGCCTTGACTTGCGTCGCTGCGTCCCCTAACAAAAAGACGTTTCCTTTCTGGAGTTTCTGCTTCGGGTTGTAAAGCGGGATGACTCCGGACTGGTCTTCGATGATTTTTGAGGCTCCGAGGAGATTTTGATACTCTTGCTTTAACGTCGCGTTGTCCATGCCGATGACGCCGACCCTCGCTATCTTATTGTCTTCCGGAACAACCCAGGCGAATTCTCCCACGCCCATCCTGATTTCGGTGACGCCTTCCTCTAAATTTGGAAACTTGCATCTCGCCTGCCAGCCCTGGACAAATTTTCTGTCACCATATATGCCAGCGGCTTGTGCGACTTGGCTTTTCGGGCCGTCGGCGCCTACCAGCATGTCCGACTCGTACGTTTTCTTACTCGTTTTTACACGGATCTTGCCTTCTCGCTCCTTCATTCCCTCGAATCGTTCTCCTAGATGGACTTTGGCGCCATTGTCCACGGCTTTCTGGAAGAGCCATTGGTCCAATCTTGCGCGGTCAAGCACGAAGTTGGTCTTCTTGAGATCGATGTAGATGCTCTTTCCGCCCGGCGCGACAATCTTGAATCTGTTGATTTTGGAAACGATGAGATTGGGGTCGATTTGCGTAACTCTTGAGATGGAATCGGTGAGAATTCCGGTGCAGGCGACGGGCTTTCCAACGACCTCATGCTCCTCGAAGAGGTGGACATCCTCATTCTTTTCCTGCGAGGCGTAGAAGCTTCCTGCGGGGCCTGCGCCGATGACGGAAATCATAAGGGGAGAAACGCGTACGAGCTTTAAAAGACTTATGAGCCCCTGACGCATCCTTTATAAAGCTCTGCGGACTCCTTTTCTCCATGGGCAATTACGATTTGGAGGAACAGAGAATCATCGACAAGGTGAACTCTGGGAAGTACACGAAGGTACTTCTCCAGCTTCCGGATGGATTGAAGACTGAGGCAGGAGACTTAGTTCGGAGACTTGAGAAAGGGACGTCCGCAACGTACCTCATCTGGTTCGGTACTAATTTCGGCGCCTGTGATTTGCCCATTGGCGTGCAATCCTTAGGGGTGCAGCTCGTGATTGCCTTCGGGCACAACAAGTACGTGAAGGACGTGAGGGGATGGTAGAATTCCTCCTGATTCCGGCGTACTCGAAAGAAGAGGTTGTCTTGCCTTCTGAGATTCTCGATACTCTTTCTCCCTACAAGTCAATCGCAATCTTCGCCGCTGTGCAGTTCATCAAGCTAGAGAATTTGCTTGCGCAGCTCAAGGAGAAAGGAATCAAAACTATCACGACGCACGGGAAAAGAACGTCGGGAAAGTTCCAAATCTTAGGCTGCGACTGCTACCATGAGAGTTTTGAAGAGGATGTCTTCGAAGCCGACGCAATTCTCTATGTCGGAGATGGATTGTTTCACCCGAAGGCGCTGCTGTTGGCCCAGCGCAAGCCGATTCTGCTCTTCGATCCGATTGCTAAAACACTCAAGACGATTAGCTTGAAGCATCTCGAAGCGCAGGAGAAGAAGTACAAAGGAAATTTGCTGAGATTCATGAACGCGAAGACTATTGGTGTTTTGGTCTCAACAAAGCCGGGACAGAGTTACCTCAACAACGCGCTGCTGCTCAAGAAGAAATCAGACAAGGAAGTCTTCATTTTTGTCGACGACACGTTCAATTACGCCAACATGGAGAACTATCCGTTTATCGACGTCTGGGTCAACACAGCGTGCCCCAGGATTGGGTTTGATGACGTGACTGCGATGCCGAAGCCGCTGATTAATATCAACGACGCCTTGGAGCCTGAAAAGGCGCTCGTGCGCTACGAACGTCAATCTTAACATGTCAGAAATCGCCGAAGCGTAAGCCATAGCACTTCAGTGTAGGGAAAGCGAGCGATTTCTGAGCATGCTCAAAAACCACTCGCTCATCAAGTGGCGTGCAAACACGCCACCTGCTTTAGCAGGTGGTTTTTGACAAATCTTTTTAAAGTATCGAACAAGTCTTTCCTCTATGAAAACCGCGATTGTCCTCGGGGCTTCGGGTGGGTTGGGGAGCGCTATCGCTTCGATCCTTGCCGAGGAGTACACTGTTATCGGCACCCACCACGGAAAAGAGCATCCAGAAATCAGGAATGTCACCTGGAAAGCGCTGGACCTTGCTGACGCCTCGTCAGTTAAGCGATTTTGCGAAGGGATTTCCTCTGTTGATGTGCTTGTGGACACGGTGGCGGCTCCTCTCAAAGTACAGCGGTTCCATCAGATTCCTCTCCAAGCATTTCAGGAAGATTACGCCATCAATGTTTTGCATCCTTTGCTCCTGCTCCAGACGCTTCTTCCAAAATTCACCAAGAACGGCTCGGCGATTTTCGTCCTGAGCGAGATGATTTACGAGACTCCTGCGTTTTTCTCGTCCTACGCCATCTCCAAATACGCCCTTCTCGGCCTGGTGAAATCGCTGGGCGCGGAATTGAAAGAAGTGCGCGTGAATGGCGTGGCGCCCGGCATGATGGACACTAAATATATCAAGACGCTTCCCGCCTTTGTGAAGGAGCAGTATGCGAAGGCTAAGGGGCTTGTGAAGCCGGAGAAGGTCGCTCAAGCGGTGAAGAAGCTCATCGATTCTGAAACGCGCGGCGAAGTGGTGAGAGTATGAAGATTTCCATCGCGCTGCTTTCTTCGTACACGCTCAAGAATGTGGAAGAGCCGCTCAAAAAAGAACTGCTTGCGCGTGGTTTTGAGCCTGAATTTTCACATGGCGGATATAACCAGTTTATCCAGGAGCTGATTGACACGTCATCTTGGCTGCACGCTTCGAAGCCGAACGTTATCCTTATCGCGCTCAGCGCCCGCACCTTCCTGCATGAGGCTGAATACGAATTGCTTGATAGCGAAAAGAAGGCGTTCTCGCAAGCCGACGAGAAGCTCGGCATGCTGGAGCAGGCGCTGTTAGCCATCGATTTTCCAGCCAGAGTCATCCTCACTACCCTTGATTTCCCGCAGTACTCGCCCCTCGGCGTGATGGATTTGACAAGCAGGGGGATGCATTCGCTTATTGAGCATTGCAATCATCGTCTCATTGAGTTGGCGAAGGCGTCCGACCGGGTGGTTCTGCTTGATTTTGAAAAAGTGGTTTCATATGTGGGGAAGCACAAGGTTACGGACGAAAAACTCTTTTACATGGGCAAACTAGTCTTGGGGAAGGAAGCCGCTAACGCTTTCGCGCAGGAGTGCGCCACCCTCATCAACGCGTCTTACGGAAAGACCAAGAAATGCCTCGTTGTTGACCTGGACAACACGCTTTGGGGAGGAGTTGTCGGCGAGGACGGGAAGAACAGCCTGAAAATCGGCAAAGAGGGCGCGGGGGCGATTTACCGCGAAATTCAGTTGATTCTGCGAAACCTCAAGAAGAAAGGCGTTTTGCTAGCGATTGCCTCCAAAAACAATCTTGAGGACGCTGAAGAGGCGTTCAAGAACTCTGAGATGGTTCTGAAGCTTGATGATTTTGTCGCGCGAAGAATCAACTGGGAGCACAAGTCGAAAAATATCCGCGAGATTGCCGAGGAGCTGAGCCTAGGCGTGGACAGCTTCGCGTTCCTAGATGACAATATCGCTGAGCGCATGGAGGTCAAGACGAATGTTCCTGAAGTGGAAGTGATTGATTTTCCTTCCGATGTCGCCCTGCTTCCCAAAACGCTGCAGCAGTGGCCTTCTTTCGAAACGCTCGCGTTAACTGAAGAGGACAAAAAGCGGCATGACTTGTATGCGGAGGAGCGGAAACGGGAGACGCTCAAAAAAACAGTCTCGCTCGACGATTACCTGAAGCAACTCGAGATTGTGATTACGGTGAAGAAGAACGACCTTGAGCATCTTGAGAGGATTACGCAACTGACGAATAAGACGAACCAGTTTAATTTGACGACCAAACGCTATACCAAAGAGGAAATGCTCGCGTTTATGCAGAACAAGGACAGCTTTGTGACTTCCGTTGACGTTCGCGATAAGTTCGGCGACTTGGGGCTGACGGGAGTGATGATTGTCAAACGGATTTCAGCCGGGCGCTTCCTGATTGATTCTTTTTTAATGAGCTGCCGCATTCTTTCGCGCAAGATTGAGAACCAGTACTTCACCGAGAGTATGCGGATGATTTCCGAGAAAGACGCGGTGGTGGAATGCTTGTATGTTCCCACCGCAAAAAACGGGCTGGTGAAAGAGATGTATGAGACGCTCGGATGCACCCTCGCTTCTGAGAAAGACGGCAGAAAGGAATATAATACCCCGGTGAAATCGCTTATCCAGAATAATTACCCCTGGATACGGGTTGAATGATTCACGCTCGCTTCGTTTTTCTCTTGGCCGCGGCGATAGCGTACTGCACGGGATTCTTGAATCTCTTTTCTTCGGGCGTTGGCGTGACGCCGACCGCCTGATAATAATCGCTTGTGTAATTAGGCGGGAGAATCTTTTCTTTGTTTCGTTTGTGATAGCTTAAATGACTGGTGATAATGTTCTGCCTCAGCGATTCGGGATGCTGCTTGTTCCATTCTTCGAAGCGCTTTTCTACCATTTCGTAGTCCCAGCCAACAGAGACGAGGAAATTAGTGAGGATGAAAAGCGCTCTTTTCTTTCCGTCTTTCAGGGGACCGAGCATGGTTTTGATTGCGGGTGGGAAGAAGGATTCGGGAATCGCGTTCTCGACCTTTTGGAACTCGCGCTCTTCCCTCACTTCTTTTTTGGCTTCCGCGGCCCTCATCGCCTCGTGCAAAAGCCTTGATGCTTCCCCCGACTTCGCTTTCTTGCGGTCGATGAAGGTGAAGCGGGTGAGTTTCAAGGTTTCAGGATTCGCCAGCTTCTTTTCGAAGTCGAGAACTTTCTCGGGGTTGAAGGGTGTGCTGACAAGCCCTGATTTTTCGTGGAAGGAGTAGGGCATGCGGTAGAGGTGTCTTGTCGCTATCAGAATGGTGTCGACTTCAATAATTGAGAGCGGGTTGAAGTGCGTCACATAGTCATTTGAGCCGCAGTCGCAAAGCGATTTCTTCATAGGGATTTTCTCCATGAGATTGCCGCAGCGCTCGCACTTGAGAAAAGGTCTGTCTTCGATTCTCGTCGTATTCCCGCACTTTCTGCACTGGAACTCGAAGAGATTCACATCAGTCTGTTTCTTTTGGATTTCTTTCCCGCACTTCGCGCAGATTTTGAGCGTAAGTTCTTCGAAGCTCTTGCCAGTCATCTCCTTGAGGCGGTCGGGCGAGGCCTTGAACTGCTTTTTCAGCCCTTTGCCGAAGATGATGCTGTTTCCTTCCACTGGGATGTACTTTTCAGCGATGTACGTTAAGAGGTAAAGCGCGATGGCTCTCGGCGCTTCGGGAAAGAGGTCTTTTGTTTCCTGAGCATTGAATGTTGTTGGAAAGGATTCGAACGGGATACCGATGTGAAATCCCTTGTTTCCGGAGAACTTGACAGAGACTGAGCCGATGCCGAAGTCCTTCAAAGCCTGAATGATGAGCCAGCACGTGATTTTAGAGAGCTTCCAATCGGGAATGTCGATGTCGATGACCAAATCCCAGCCTTTCCTGATTCGCTTCTTGTCGGCTTCTTTCATTTCGGGCCCTAATTGAAGAGGATTCGTCCAGAGCTCTTCTGAGCCGTGGAAGCTGGTGGCGCCCTGCTTAATGAGGTCGAGAATCTCTTCTGGAAACTTGAGGACGTCTGGGCGCTTGCCGAAGCTGTCGCCATAGCGCACGCCGATTTCCCGGTTCCTCGCGTGCTCGATGAGGGCTTGCTTGATGCCCTCCTTCGCGTAGAACTTAAACTGAGCCATAGGAAGAGAAAAATTGCTGCTTATTTATGTGTTGCGTCATTGAACGAGCTTCCAGAGGAAACCTGTTGTTATCCATACGGGCGGTATGCGGGAGGCTGCGTAGTACGCATAGGTGGAGTAGTTGGCCTTTGCATCATCGCCTGCTTTCTCGCGTTCAAATGGTGCTTCGCTATGGAGTGGAGCAATGCCCAAAGGACGCAGAAGGAGATACCAGCAAAGAGGAAGGCAATGGTGAAGATTTCTTTGAGGATGAAAGGCAGAAGCAGGAAGATGCTCTGCCGGATGCTCTCTGCCGTGAGCTGATTATTCACTACAGCGTCAATGATAGGAGTTGTGTCAGGTGGAAAGAGATGGCCCCAGAAGAACCCGAGGCTGAAGGCGAAGAGGCAGGAGATGCCGAGATGCAGGAACATCTTGCCGAGGTGCCAGGTCAGGAGAACATGGTCCTTTTCGATGAAGAAGAGCGCAATAAGGAGCAGGATGGAGGCAAGGGCGAGGGGGAGAACGGAGTTCTTGAAACTAAGGCTTGGGAGCGTTTGCTCGGCCAGGGCTTTTGAGGTGTATGCTAGCAGGAGAGCGCGGTTATCTCCAGTCTTGCATTCCGCTGGGCCATTCTCATCACACCAGCTGTTCCGCATTTCCTGGTCAAGGCGCTCCCTTGACGCAGCTGAACTATGGTCGTAGATGTCCCCAAAGAGCGTGCGGACGGTCGATTCCGTATCCAGGCTCGCGAAGAGGGCGAAGAGCAAGGAGAACAGGCAGAGGCTCACGAGGCTTCTGACAGCCCAAGCTGAAAAGGCGCGGAAGGACATGAGTTTTTATCCCGTTGGCGGCTTTAAATAGTTTGTCGCAAGCTTTATAAATAGCCTCAGCTTTCCTTTTGCTTAGGACGGCCATAGGGGCTCGGCTCTACCTGTTCCCATTTCGAACACAGCAGTCAAGCGAGCTTCCGTTTTTGGTTGTACTGCTCTCTTGAGCGGGAACCCAGGAAAGCTGTCCTACCTTTCTTTTCCTTTAACACAAATGGGTTGACTTCTCTTTTTTTTTGATACCAGATAGGTCTAGGTGGGCACAATCTCATCATGCCCTTTGTTTGTGCCCACCCACTTACTTCAGAACGCGTACACGTATAATCAGGCACTGGCCGAGCAAGAGGCTTTTCGGCATCGGCATCCTAAGCAAAGGAATCCAGCCGCGGTTCACGGTAACGCGTTCAACCTTGAAGAAATCCGGAACCTGCCACATAAAGAAGGGGTTGACATGTGAATTCCCGTCGTGCTCGTGCTTGTTGAATTCGATGAATTTGCCGGTGAGGAGGTACTTGAGCCGGTTGAAAAGGTTGCCGATGTTGGGCGTTGAGAAGACGTAGACGCCGTCTTTCTTGAGGATGCGCCGCACTTCGCGCAGATAGAGGTATTTATTTTCGAGGTGCTCGATGACCTCTGTCGAGATGACTGCGTCGTACGTGTCAGACTTGAACGGGAGCGGGTTATTGAAATTCGCGATAGTCACTTTCCCGTCGAAGCGGTCCACGAGGTCTGCGTACTCGATATGCTTGAAACCCGTCGCGCGCAGCATCTTCACAACTTGCCCCGCTCCGCAGCCCAGGTCCACGATTCTCGCGTCTTTGGGTAGCCCTTTCAGGAGCGCGACCGCGGTCTCGTAGGTTTGTGGGTAGGCCATTTCTTAGCTGAAAGTCGGGAACGGTTATATATTGCTTTCTCTTGATAGGGGTGCACTACTACTTTACTGCCTTGATAGTCCAGCCGTTATACCGGGACAATACATTCATAACAGCGGCGAATGCCTTATTGATCTTATAGAACTTTTTTCCTAAGCTTGTGCCATATCCTCGGTGGTTAAACGCCCTAGCGTTTGAGAACTCCGTGAAATACGCGAGAATCTCCTTTTTCCTGAACATCCGTACGATAGGGACATTGCCCTCCACTTCCATATAGCGGTGCGCGAGCTGATTGAGATTTTCCTTTGGGAAATGACCTTGGATGAAGCCCCAGAGCGGGAACCAGAGATAATATTTCCAATCCTTGCCGTAGAACCACAAGATGGCTTTTCCACCTGGCTTGAGGACTCTATGGATTTCGCTCACGGCTTTTTTCATATCCGGAACGTGGTGGATGACCCCCATGCTGTACACCACGTCAAAGGTATCGTCTTTGAACGGCAGCTTTTCCGCGTTGGCGACTTGCAAATTCGCCTTGAGTTTTGCATCTTCGAATCGTTTCTTCGTGGTCTTGATTCCCGCTTTAGTAAGGTCGATTCCGTAACATTCCGCTCCGTGCTTAGCGAACTGCAGCAGGTCAGTTCCGACTCCGACGCCAATCTCTAGGACTTTTTTGCCTGAATGTTTTCTGAATTCCGCGGCAGTGTAGAGATAGGGAAAATAGGTGAGATATCTCTTGCGCACGATTTCTTCCCAATACGCGTCTGTCCCGTACTCTTTCTTGGAATACCAGCGCTGAGGCAGACGGGTTTCCCAATACGATTTAGAAACTTTGAGAATCCCCCTTGCCATTTTCCCTGAAACCATTCTCCCCTATAAAAAGACTCCCTTTGCGTCCTGAAGCGTGTGGATATGCTTCTCTTTCTCTGAACTCAAATGCCCGTTCAGCAATCCCCTGGAAGCGAGGCTCGGGAACACGTCTTTTTCGAGACTAGCTCCTGGCTGCTCGAGAATCGCTGGAGAAGCCATGAAGATGGGTGAGAAGACCAGGTAGATGTCGGATTGCTTGGGCTTTTGGGTGAACGCGAGAATCTTGTTACCCTCGACCTTGAGCGTGCCTTTCTCAGAGGGCTGCGAGGAAGTGGTCATGAGCAGCGTCGCGGCTGCGGAATTCTTGACCTGGTCTTTCCAGAGTTCCTCGAGGTTCACTTTGCTGAAGAGGAGGTCGCCGTAGACGACGAGGAACTCGGTCTCCACTTTGCCTTTGACAAGCCTTAAACTGTCAGCAGAGCCCTCTGACGTTTTCTCCTCAACATAGCTAACACGGACCCCGTAAAGCGAGCCGTCCCTCACGACGTGGAAGATGGCGCTGAGCGCGTTCTTGCGAGCGACGATAAAGATGTTCTTGAAGCCGGACTCGCGCAATTTTTCGAGCGCGTGCACAACGACTTCCTTGCCCTTCACCTTCGCAGTCATACGGTAGCCGTCGCCCAATCTGATGTGCTCTTCCGGTCCGCCCGCAAGGATTACTGCAGTTCTATTCGCGCCCAGAGCGGCCGAGACCAGATGCTCGAAGGCCTGGCTCCGGTTGCGGATATGGAGATTGTCGACTATGGAATCGACTCCTTTGAGCAGGCCCTTGTCGATAGTGATAGAGATTTTCTCCTTCATGAGCCCGAAAAGAGGTATGCGCTATATAAAATTATCGCATAAAGTAGGATAAGGGTAAGATATTTAAAGCGCGTGCCCTTTTTCAGTCCTACAATGAACATCGCAGTCATCGGTTCGGGTTACGTCGGTCTCGTAGCGGGAGCCTGCCTCGCGGAGATGGGAAACGAAGTCATGCTCGTTGACATCGACCAGAAAAAGGTCGACCTACTGAACTCGGGCAAGGTTCCGATTTATGAGCCAGGGCTGGAAGAGACACTCAAGAAAAATAAGAAAAAAATCACGTTCACAACCGACATTAAGGCAGCCATCGAGAAAAGTCTCGCTATCTTTATCGCCGTCGGCACTCCACCGGGGAAGAACCATGAAGCTGACTTATCCGCGGTCAAGGCTGTCGCGAAGACCATTGGCCAGCACATGAACGGCTATAAAGTTATTATCGACAAGAGCACCGTGCCGGTCGGAACCGCTGACCTGGTCGCGAAGATAATCAAGGAAAATCAAACAACGCCCGTTGAGTTTGACGTCGTTTCCAACCCTGAATTCCTGCGGGAGGGGGAGGCAATCAACGACTTCCTCGTGCCCGACAGAATTGTTGTCGGATGCTCCACCGAGAAAGCGAAGAAAACGCTCGAAGATTTGTACAAGGGCATCGCGCGGACGGACAGGCCGATTCTCTTCTGCGACGTGCGGAGCGCGGAGATGATAAAATACGCGAGCAACGCGATGCTGGCGACGAGAATCAGCTTCATGAACGAAATCGCGCAGCTCTGCGAGAAGCTCGGCGCGGACGTCAAGATGGTCGCGAAGGGCATGGGCCTGGATTCCAGAATCGGCCCGCGCTTCCTGCAGGCCGGCGTCGGATACGGCGGAAGCTGCTTTCCAAAAGACGTGCAAGCGTTGTTGCAGACGATGCGGCAAAATGGTGTGCCAGGGACAATTCTGCAAGCGGTAGAAGCCGTCAACGCGGAGCAGAAGCAGAGCTTGCTTCCCAAAATCAAGAACCTCGTTCCTCAGCTCAAGGGCAAGCGTGTCGCGGTGTGGGGGCTCGCGTTCAAGCCCAAGACAGACGATATGCGCGAAGCGCCTTCTCTTGTTGTCATCGAACAGCTCCTTAAAGAGGGAGCGTGTGTTGTCGCGTATGACCCCGAAGCGGAGGCAGTCGCGAAGAAGCTGCTCCCTTCCATCGAATACGCTCAGGATCCGTATGAAACGCTCAAAGGGGCTGACTGCCTCGTGATTGTCACCGAGTGGAACGCGTTTAGGGATTTAGACAAGCAGAAGATGAAACGGCTCATGAACTCGCCAGTCATCGTCGACGGCAGAAACGTCTATGAGCCGGGCGAGATGCGCGAGCACGGATTTTCCTACATCGGGGTGGGCAGATGAAAGCGATTTTACTCTGCGCTGGCTACGCGACACGGCTGTATCCCTTAACGGAGAAAACGCCCAAGCCGCTGCTTCCTGTTGGCGGCAAGCCGATTCTCGAGCACATTCTCGAAAAGGTCTTCAAAATTCCCGGAGTGACAGAAGCAGTCATCGTGACCAACAGCAAGTTCTTTCCGCACTTCCAGGAATGGAAGAAGGGAAAACCCTGGCGCCTCACGATTCTCAATGATGGCACGCACTCCAATGAGGACAGAAAAGGCGCATTGGGCGATTTGCAGTTCGCTCTCGACTCTTTGAAAATCGCCGACGACTGCCTGGTCATCGCCGGCGACAATTTGTTTTCATTTTCTTTGCAGAGCATGGTCGACTGTTCCAAGCAGAAGCGCGCCGCCGTGGTCACACTGTACGATGTTCAGGAGTTGGAACTGGCGAAGCTCTACGGCATCGTCAAGATTGACACTTCCGGAAAGATTATCGATTTCCACGAGAAGCCTGAACACCCGACATCCACACTGAGCAGCACCGGCGTCTATTTGTATCCGCACGCCTCACTCGCGAAACTCAAAACGTTCCTTGCCGAAGGTGGCAAGCACGACAAGTCTGGAGATTTCCTGGAGTGGCTGTATACGCGCGAACCTGTGTATGGCCTCGTGACGACCGAGCGCTGGTACGATATCGGGTCCTTAGAGCAGCTTGAAGAGGCGCGGAGGGCGTTCCCATGAAAACCGCGCTTGTCACAGGTGGAGCTGGATTTTTGGGCAGCCATCTCTGCGACGCGCTTATCAAGGACCATCGGGTCATCTGCGTTGATAACCTCTTCACGGGCTCCACCAAGAACGTCGAGCATCTCTTGAAACATCCTCAGTTCAAACTCATCAAGCACGACATCATCCAGCCGCTGGCCATTGACGAGAAGATTGATTTCATCTACAACCTTGCGTGCCCCGCGTCGCCGGTGCACTACCAGTTCAACGCTATTAGGACAATTAAAGCGAATGTCCTGGGAACGATGAACATGCTCGGGCTGGCAAAGAAGCATGGCGCCCGCATCCTGCAGGCGAGCACTTCCGAAGTGTATGGCGACCCGCTGGAGCATCCGCAGAAGGAAACGTACCGAGGCAACGTCAATCCCATTGGAATTCGGGCGTGCTACGACGAAGGCAAGCGATGCGCCGAGACCTTGATGTTTGACTATCACCGCCAAAACGGTGTTGACATCCGAGTGATTCGCATCTTCAACACCTACGGGCCGCGGATGGCGGCGAACGATGGAAGAGTTGTCTCCAACTTTATTGTACAGGCGCTCAAGGGCGAGGACATCACAATCTATGGTGACGGTACGCAGACCCGAAGCTTCTGCTATGTCTCGGATTTGATTGACGGCATCGTGAAGATGATGCATCAGGGCTACATCGGACCGGTCAATTTAGGAAATCAGGAAGAATATACGGTTCTGGAGCTCGCTCAAAAGATTATCGCGCTTTCCGGAAGCAAGTCCAAGGTCGTCCACAAGCCGCTGCCGCTCGACGACCCTACAAAACGCAGACCGGACATCACGCTCGCGAAAAAGCATCTCGGATGGAAGCCGACGACTCAGGTCGATGAGGGCCTGAAGAAGACGATTGTGTGGTTCAAAGAGTAGGGGTAGCGCTTTCTTCTGATGCAACAACCTTTATATATCTCTCCGGGTTTTGAAGCGCTATGAAAGTCGGCGTCATTGGATCGGGGGACTGGGGTAAAAACCACCTTAGAATCTACTCAGGGCTCGACTGCGAGCTTGCGGGGCTTGCGGACATCAATCCGGAGCGCAGAAAGCTCGCTGACCACTATGGCATCCCGTTCTTCACTGATTACAAGGAGATGCTTAAGAAGGTGGACGCTGTCTCGGTTGTCGTTCCTACTGACCTGCATTACCGCGTTGTGAAAGACTGTTTGAACGCTGGGGTGCACGTATTGGTTGAGAAGCCCATCACCAACGACGCGGCTTCCGCGAAAGAACTGATTGAGCTCGCGAAGAAAAAGAAGCTCGTCCTCGCCGTTGGCTACCTGTTCCGGTTCAACGCCGCGGTCAAGAAAGTGAAAGAGGAGCTCAAGACTATCGGCGATATTCAGTATATCACCGGCCGCTACATCCATTCCAACAAGCCGCCGAGAAAGGACTCCGGAGTCATCTTCAACTTCGGCGTGCACCTCGTGGACATTCTGAATTACATCTTGACAGACAGGCCAAAAAAGGTCTTTTGCACGAGCACGTACTCTCTTTCCAAAGAGCGGGAAGACGCCGCGGTCATTACGTTAGATTACGGAGCCTACTTCGCTTCGCTTGAGATGAGTTGGCTGCACCCCCTAAAGAAGCGCGACTTCTGGATTGTTGGCAGGAAGGCGAAGCTCTACGCGGATTTGTTTGAGCAGATTGTTATCCGCTACCCAATTGAAGTCGGCGCGGACAAGACGACCGCCTCACCTGAAGTCAACCTCGAAGTCAACAAAAACGAGCCGCTGCAAGCTGAATTGCAGGCGTTCCTAAACGCGATTAAGAAGGGCGGCAACGGTGTCTTCGAGGGCAATGAAGAGCTGTTCACAACCCGGATTTGCGAGCTTGCCGAGAAGTCGAGCAAGGAGCACAAGGAGATAGCGATATGAAACTCGGCAAGCGCTGTGTCGTTGACGAGCTTTGCTCTATTGATGTCCAGCCTAAGGGCGGCGACCATAAGGAAACTATTCTTGGAGATGACTCCCATATTCGTTCCCATACGGTCCTCTACGCCGGCAATGTTATCGGCAAGCGCTTCCAGACCGGGCATGGTGCCTTGATTCGGGAAGAAAACACCATTGGCGATGACGTCAGCGTGGGAAGCCACAGTGTGGTCGAACACCACGTGAAAATTGGCAAGGGGGTCCGGATTCACTCGCAAGCTTTTGTTCCCGAGTTCAGCGTCTTGAAAGAGGGGTGCTGGATTGGCCCGAATGTGGTCTTAACCAACGCTCTGTATCCTAAGTCTAAAGACGCCAAGAAAAATTTGAAAGGCGTTGTCGTTGAGGAGAACGCTAAAATCGGCGCGAACTCCACAGTTCTGCCCGGTGTTGTCATCGGCAAGAATTCACTCGTAGGAGCGGGAAGTGTAGTTGTGAGAGACGTACCTCCCAACACGGTGGTTGTCGGCAGCCCTGCCCGCGTCATCAAAAAGATTTCGGAGCTGAAGGCGTATGGATAAGCTACCCCTTGTTGATTTGCAGGCGCAGTACCGCGGCATCAAGAAAGAAGTGGACGCAGCTATCCAGAATATTCTTGATACTACTCAGTTTATCGGCGGTGCCGCGCTTACTCAATTTGAGCAGCGCTTCGCCCAGTATTGCGGCAAGAAAAAATCAGTGGGGGTAAGCAACGGCACTTCCGCGCTCTACGTCGCGCTCAAGATGCTGGGTGTCGGAAAAGGCGATGAGGTCATCACGGTTCCCAATACCTTTATCGCCACCAGCGAAGTCATCAACGAGCTGGGCGCCTCGGTGAAGTTTGTTGATGTGGAAGCGGACACCGCGTTGATGAATCCTGAGCTCCTCAAAAAGGCGATTACCCCAAAAACCAAAGTCATCCTCCCTGTGCACCTCTACGGGCAGCCGTGCGACATGAAGGCTATTAGCGATATAGCCACGGACAAGAACGTTGCGATTGTCGAGGACGCCGCCCAGGCGCATGGAGCGCGGCAGAACGGCAAGCGGGTTCCGGTGACGGACATCGGCTGCTTCAGTTTTTATCCGGGGAAAAATCTCGGGGCTTACGGAGACGCGGGAGCGATTGTGTGCGGGAATGAGGAGTTCGCTTTGAAGTGCGAGCGATTCGTCAACCACGGCAGAAATCCCGGAGAAAAATACCTGCATCACACGTTAGGCTCCAATTACCGTATGGACACCCTGCAGGCGGCAGTGCTCGACGTCAAATTGAAGCATCTCGACTCGTGGACGCAGAAACGAAGGCAAACTGCGAAGTGGTACGACGGCCTCCTGAAAGGCGTCAAGACGATTACCGAGCGCAAAGGAAACGAGTCAGTCTACCATCTGTATGTTATCCAATCCGAAAATAGGCAGGGCCTTCTGGAACACCTCCACAAGCAGGGCATCCAGGCAGGCGTGCACTATCCAGTTCCCTTGCATATGCAGCCGAGCTACGCCTACCTCGGCCTGAAGAATGGAAGCTTCCCTGTGGCCGAGAAGCTGTGCTCCACCTGTGTTTCCCTGCCTCTTTATCCCGAGCTCACCCGTGAACAGGTGGAGTTTGTCGCGGAGCAGGTGATGGCATTTGAGAGTTCTCGTCCTTAGCCCCTCTTACCCGAGGAGCGAAACGGACACTAGAGTCGCGTTCGTGCGCGCTTTTGTCAAGGAGCTGACTAAAGAGAAGAACATCGACGTCGAGATTGTTACGAGCTCAGCGCCGGATAGCGCCCCTCTTTTTCAGGTGATGGACAAGGCGAAGATTTACCGCTTCAATTACTTCTTTCCGCGGTCGATGCAGCGATTGACCTATACTCCTTCCGGCGGCATGCTCGAGAGCTTCCGAACGAGTGTTCTCGCGAAACTGCAGGCGCCGCTTTTTCTCAAGTTCTTCTTCTGGAAAGCGCTGAAGCATGCTAAGCGCTGCGACGTGATTCATGCGCAATGGCTGCTCTCGGGATTTGTCGGCGTGTTCCTGAAGAAGCTGTACAAGAAGCCGCTAATTTGCGAGGTGCGCGGGGCTGACTTGCGGAGCATGCCGGCGTGGTTCATCCGCTTTACCTTGAAGCATGCTGACCATGTGATATCGTGGACACCTGAGATGACTGATTTGCTGCACAAGCACGGGAGAACGCGCAACATTCACGACATCAAAGGCATGATTGATTTCGAGAAGCTTGAGAGCGCTTCAGGCGTTGAGACGTTCAAGAAAGAAGTGAATCCCGGCGGAAAATTCCTCGTGACATTCCTCGGCCGGATGGTGTACATGAAGAATCCTCTTGCCTTCATCCGCGCGATTCCCTATGTTGTCGCGAAAGACAAGAACGTGCAGTTCATCATGGCGGGCGACGGAGCATTGGTTCCGGACGCCTGGAAACTCGCGGAGAAGCTCGGAGTAAAGGAGCGCGTCACGATTCTCGGACCCCGGAGTGACGTCAACGCGATTCTGCGCAACACGGATGTGTTTGTCGGTTTGAGTCCCCTCTGCCACACCTATTCCGCCACAATCATGGAAGCAATGTATCTCGGAGTGCCGTGCGTCTTGGACACGCCTCCTTACACGCGCGAGGCGTTCACGCATAAGAAGTATGCGTATCTTGTGCCGTCTGACGACCCGAAGAAGCTGGCTGAGGCCATCCTACTCGTGAAGAACGATAAGAAGCTGCGAGAAACGCTTTCTCAGAACGGACCCACATTGGTCAAATCGCTAGGATTTGAGAAGAAGGAAATTATCCGGAAGACGGTTGAGCTGTATAAGAAGGCCATTACAGAAGCGCGTCAATCTTAAGTTCCGGCTTTCTCACGTCGCCTTCTATGTACATCCGGTGCCAGAGCTCGAAGCACGTCGCGGCCCAGATGTAGTTGTAGTGCATCGTGAGTTTGTCGCTCGGTTTGCTCGCTAGGATTTTCTGGATGAAGTCTTTCTTCAGATAGCCTTCCTTGACGACACTGCCTTGCGGAAGGATGTCTTTGGCGAGTCCCTTGAGCTCGTTTTGATAGAGCGATTGCGTGTTCGGAATGAAGCCCCACTTCTTCTTCTCTAAAGTTTCTTTGGGAAGGACGCCTCTCATCGCTTTTCTCAGAATCATCTTGCCCTGGTCCGCGATTTTGTAGCGCGTCGGGATGGCGAAACAGGTCTCGATGAGCTCCGCGTCGAGGAAGGGAGACCTCGCTTCGAGGGAGTGCGCCATGGAAGTGGCGTCATCAACACTCAGGAGGTCGTCAGGCATCTTGCTCGCGAACTCGCAGACCATCATGTTCTCTACCGGCGTTTGGTTTTTATCTTTGAAATACGGAACGAACAGGCTTTTTATCTCAGGAACAGGCTTCAATGATTCTCCATAGACCTTCTTCAGGTATTCTTTCGAGGAGAAGAGCTTGTTCTCGTGCGCGTTGAGAGTGTAGAGCTCCGCGTTGTCTTTCGCTGTGAGCTTTCCGAACTCTTTGAGCTTGCACTCTTCCCCTATTTTTTGGGATGAGATAATTGTTGCAGCTGCCTTTCTCGCTTCACTGATTTGCTTCGCTTTTGCCTTTTTTCTCTCTTCGATGGTTTTTTCGAGCCACTGATACCGATAGATATAGCCGCCCAGGACTTCGTCGCCGCCTGAGCCGCCCACAACAACTTTTGTGTGCTTCGCGACCGCCTTGTTGACAAAATAGGGCCAGAGGTTCCGCTTAGGGGAATCAATCGACCAAATCATGCGCGGCAGCTCCTTGACCAGGTCAGTCTCGATGACCATCTCGCGGTGGTCAGTGCCGAATTTCTCCGAGACCGTTCTCGCATCCTTGAACTCGTCTGTCGGCTGGTTGAAGCCCATGCAGAACGTTTTCATCTCTTTCAGATGCGGAGACATGAGGGCGACGACGGTGCTCGTGTCGAGGCCGCCGGAGAGGAAGGCGCCGACCGGAACATCCGCTATCGCGTAGCGCTCCATGGTTGTTTCAAGTGTCGCTCTTAATTTTGCGATGTGCCACGCTTCAGGCTTTTCTATGATTTTGAGTTCTGGTTTCCAGTAGCGCTTAACCATGAATTTTCCCCTGCTCCAAGTCAAGGTGTGCCCTGGAAGGAGCTTCTTTATCGCCGTGAACATGGTGCGGTCTTCCGCGATGTAGCGCAGATTGAGGAGCTGATGGAGCGCTTTCGTGTCGATGTCTTTCTTGACGCTTTCATGCTGGAGAATAGCTTTAACTTCTGAAGCAAATAGAATCGCATTTCCAAGCGGCGCATAAAACAACGGCTTCACACCCGCCCTGTCTCTTGCTAAAAACAATCTTTTCTTCGTGTCGTCCCAAATCGCAAAGGCGAACTCGCCGTTCAGCTTCAGGACACACTCTTCTCCATATTCTTCATACGCGTGGACAATCGTCTCTGTGTCGGATTGCGTGGAGAAGCGATGACCTTTTTTCTCAAGCTCTTTTCTTAGCTCCCTGTAGTTGTAGATTTCTCCGTTGAAGATAACGCAACTATCTCCGTCCTCGTTGAAGATGGGCTGCTTTCCGGTTGAAAGATCAATGATACTGAGACGCCTGTGGCCGAGGAGCACCCCTTTGGATTGGTAGGTTCCGCTGTCATCTGGGCCGCGATGAGAGAGTGACGCGAGCATGCGGCCTAGGAGCGCCTTGTCCTCCATTCCCGCCATTCCAGCAATGCCGCACATGCCGCTTCTTTTTGCCCCGAACTTTATATAGGTTTGGGCACGATATCTTTATTAAATCCCCATTCCATTCCTGTTCCATGGCCCCCTTCCTTGTCATCCGCATCGGAAACGAGCTGCTGCCCATCTCGGGCCTCGAGGGCTGCGGCGGCGGAGAACTGGCGTTTACAGAATACCTGCTCCACTTCCTTTCAGGCGACAAAAGCGTGCGCTTCTTGCTGTTCTCCCGCCCGTTTTCCAAGGAAACGCAACTCAAGCACCTAGGCAGGGTAAACGCTGACCCGTACGCGCTGCTTGATTTCCTCGTTACTGACCCGCGCTGGTTTGGCAGCCTTGTCGGAAAGCGGGCTAGCGAGCTGAAAAAACGTATGCGCAGGGACATTGTTTTTGTGCCGTATACCCCGCAGGAAAAGTTCTTTCTTTCTCTCATCCGCCGCTCACTCGTTCGAAAGCCCGCTACGGGATACCTCGCGCTTCGGTTTTATATTCGAGTGCGGCATCTTCTCAAGAAGGAGCGCCTTTCTGAAGGGCTCCTCTACTTCATCAACCGGCCGTTCGCCTTTTTGTTTCCCAAGACCTTCTCATTTGGGTTGTTTATGCAGAACTCTCATCTTGTTTCGCGCATCCCCGTTGTCCAGAGCGTGATCAACCGGCACCTTGAACGGTACGCGCTCGTGGACTGGGCGAGCGCTTTCCTTCTCCAGGAGTACCAACAGCGCAATCCGCATCACAAAGGACGAATTCTGCACCTGTGCCTGCCCCTTGTGCACGAGGTTCTCGCATCAAATATATCTTCCTTGGAGGGCATCTCGTTCTGGAAGCAGAATCTGTATCCTGCGATTCCGGGAAAGCCCGACAAGACGGTGCGCA
>JAUSJW010000113.1 GCA_030647105.1 Nanobdellota archaeon
CTTTCGCCTTGAGCGGAATCTTCAGCTTGGAATCGACGATGAGCTTGATGGTGTCCTTGCCGTTCACGAGGCGCGCGTCGAGAAGCGGGTCGTCTTTGAGCACGGTGTTGATGCCGACCATCACGAAGCCGATTTCGTCCCTGAGCCGATGCGCGCGCTTTAGGCTTTCGGGCGAGGTGATATACTTTGACTTGCCCTTGGACGTGGCGATTTTCCCATCTAGCGTCATGCCTGCTTTGAGGGTGACAAACGGGAGCTTCTTGGTGATGAACTTGAAATAGGGTTCGTTGAGCCTGTCACAGGGCTCTTTCAGGAGGCCAATGCGGGTCTTGAGCCCGCGCAGCTTGAGAATCTCATACCCCTTGATGAGCGGATTGGGGTCTTTCGAGCCGATAACAATTTCGTGGATGCCCGCCTTCACGATTTGCTCAGTGCACGGAGGTGTCTTGCCCCAGTGTGAGCAGGGCTCAAGTGTGATATACATGATGGCGTCCCTCGCCTTGTGGCCGGCTTCTTGGAGGGCCACTTGCTCAGCGTGCGGGCCGCCGTATTCCTTGTGGTAGCCTTTTCCGATGATTTGGCCGCGCTTGACGATGATACAGCCTACTTTAGGATTCGGCGCGACAGCGCGGCCGCCTTTCTCAGCGAGTTGGACTGCCAACTGCATGTATTTCTTGTGCGGAATCATCTTAGCTCACTAATCGTTCGTACTGTCAAGTGTACCTTCTAATCCGGTTTACTACACTTGACAACTACCCCCTTGCGCATCCTTTCAGCCGCCTCTATATAAAATGTCGCACCAATCGGAGAGTGATGATAAGAATTATTTTCTATATAGAAACTATAACTTTTTCTTTTTAGGATTGGGCGCGCAATCCGTTCTCGACTTAGAAGATTAATAGCACTTCCCGAAATAATAATACGCGTGCGCGGGCTTTCCGCAGTGGACGCAGGGCTTCTTGTTGGGCTTCTGGTCGAAGGGCCTGCAGCGCGTGTTCGCGCCTTTGGTCTTCTCTTTGATTGCGTCTTCGCACGCGACCTGGCCGCAGAAGGGCGCGAAGATGGCTTTCTTGTTCTCGACAGCCTGAAGGAATTCAGGCCAGGTGTCGATTTCCACAATCGCTTTCTTGAGGTTCTCCTTCGCCTTGTTGAAGAGATGATTCTGGATTTCATCGAGCAGCTCTTTCGCCTTGTTCGCGATTTCGCTGTACTGCGCTGTGACTTTCTCTCCCGTGTCTCTCCTTACTAAGACGACTCTCTTGTTCTCGATATCTTTGGGTCCTATCTCCAGGCGCAAGGGAACGCCCCTCATCTCCCAGTCGTTGAATTTCCAGCCCGCGGTGTATTCGTCCCGCGCGTCAATCTCAACTCTGAACTCCTTGAGCCACTCCGCTACTTTATTGGCGGCCTCCAAGGTCGCTTCCCGGGTCTTTTCGAAGAGGATAGGGACAATCACGATTTGCAAGGGAGCGATGTTTGGGGGCATTACCAGCCCTTTGTCGTCGCCATGCTGCATCACGACCGCGCCAATTAATCGCGTAGAGAATCCCCAGCTATTCTGCCAGGGGTGGTGTGGCTTCTCGTCTTCTCCTAAAAAGGAGATTCCAAAGCTTCTCGCGAATCCTTGCCCTAAATTGTGGCTGGTGCCGCACTGCAGGAACTTGCCGTCGGGCATGAAGGCCTCAATCGTGGTGCTTTCTTTCGCTCCCGCGAATGTTTCTCTCTCTGATTTGGAGCCGGTGATGACTGGGAGCGCGAGAAGGTCGTTGCAGAGCTTCTCATACTCGCCCAGAAACATGCGGGTTTCCTTCTGGCATTGCTCTTCGGTCGCGTAGGCGCAGTGGCCTTCCTGCCAGAGGAACTCCCGAGAGCGCAGGAACAGTTTGACGTCCTTGACTTCCCAGCGTACGACGTTGCACCACTGGTTTAGGCGCATCGGTAGGTCGCGGTGGCTTCTAATCCATCGCGAGTAGGAATCATAAATGATGGTTTCTGAAGTGGGGCGGATGGCGAGGCGCTCTTGCGAACTCTCATCCTTGTTCTCAACCCACGCGACTTCCGGGGCGAAGCCTTCCGCGTGCTGGGCTTCCTTCTTGAAGAAACTTTCTGGAATAAAGAGGGGGAAATAGGCGTTCCTGACGCCGAGCGCTTTGATGCGGCTGTTGAAATAGGACTGAATCGACTCCCAGAGCGCATAGCCCGCAGGCCTGATAATCATGGTTCCGCGCACCGGAGAATAGTCGGCGAGCTGGCCTCTCGTTACGACCTGACCATACCATTCGGGCATGTCGTCGTTTTTCTTGATGGAGACTCCCTTGCTTTCCGGCTTTTTGTCCATAACCCTCTTGGTTCGCGGGGCGTTTATAAGTTTTGCTAGGAGTTAGGATAACGTCTTAATATTCGTGTTCTTCATGCTCTCGGCTATAAGGGGGCAGGTTCAATCCCTTAAACATGCCGAATCCGTCTTTTCTCACTTTGGTGATGCGCACCGTGACCCTGTCTCCGATATGGAGGCCTTCTCTCTTCAGAAACGCACTGCTTAGCTCGACTATCGGCAATCCCTTCCATTCCTGTACTCGTGCGATTACCATAATCGACTGAGGTCGTCCTTAGATTTATACTTTTTGGCCAGGCAGCTTTTTAACGTGCGCTTCACTCTCCATTTCTATGGTTCGCATCAACCTCATCGCGCCTTCCAAACTCGCCGACCAACACTTGGTCGCGGAGTACAACGAAATCCTGATGCTTCTCGGCTATGTGCGCAAGCATCCTGAGAAAAAAGATATCCCCACTGAGTACTGCTTAGGAATTGGACATATTCGCTTTTTTAAGGACAAGCTGGTTTATCTTCAGAAACGTCATGAGCTAATCAAAACTGAGATGCGGGCGCGCGGCTTCTCACCGACAAAAAACATTTCCCTCTCTGGGTTTCCCAGCTATCTAAAAACTTCTTGGTGTCCTCTGGCCGGGGATGTCGAGATTATCAAACGGCGCATTAGCGAGAAACTCCTCAAGAAACCGGATTATTATCGCTATCATAGCGAACCAAGGCCAGTTTCTTTCTTCCTCGGGCTCCTCGAGAATTAAGTAGCCGCGGCCGCGGCCTGCTCAACGTCCAGCGACTTTGGGCGGGATTCGTCGTTGAGCACCGCGCGGACGAGCTGCATGTAGTCCTTCGCGCCCCGCGATTTTGGGTCATGGGCGAAGATGCTCTTGCCGTACTTTGGCGCTTCCCTCAGCTTCGAGTTGATGCGGATGGGCTCGGCGAGGATGTCGTAGAACTCGTTTCTGAGCTTGTCAAGATACTCGCGGCAGATACGGCTGCGCTTGTCGTGCATGGTCGGGACAATCTTTGTGATTTTCGTGTCGCCATCGAAGGCCTTGTTGATGCCCATGATGACGCCGATAACTTTCTTCAGGGCGTCATAGCCTAACGGATCGGTGGTGACAGGGATCATCGCCTCATCGCAGAAGAGCAAAGCGTTCTGGTTGAGGATGTTCAGGGAAGGGGAAGCGTCCACGATGATGTAATCATACCCCTTGAACTTCTTGAATTTCTCAGCGAGGACATACTGCGCGTTCTCTTTCCTTGTAAGCACCATATCCGCTTTGCAAAGCGTGTCGCGACTGAAGATGGCGTCGAGGTTCTTGCCTAGAGGCCTGATGCACTCCTCGATTTTCGCGTTTTCGAGAATTAAATCGTACATATCTTTGGTTTCTTTGATGTTTCCCAAGCTGGTGGAGACGTGGCCCTGTGGATCCATATCGATGAGCAGGACTTTCTTGTCCATGCGCGCTAACCCCGCGGCGAGGTTGACTGCTGTCGTTGTCTTACCCACTCCGCCCTTTTGGTTGATAACGCAGATTTTTCGCATGAGTTCACCGAATTTTGAAGGTATACAAAAACGTATACTAATATATAAATGTTTTGAAAAGGCGCACTGGCGGGTGGTGAGTTTTTTAAATTCCACCACACCTTTCTCGTCTATGGCTCTTCATTATCAACGCCAGTCTCTGGTCGGGCAGGTGTTTTATCTTCCCTGGACTCACCAATCTCGGGGCCGGCGCTTTAACGGAGAACAGCAGCTCTACGGGGCTACTCAGTCTAACGAATTCTTCGTCAGAAACCCCGATGGCGAATTCATCCCGGGCTGGCGCGGGCATGTCGTTGTCCTCAGCCAGAATCCGACCCAGCCGAACATCATGCAATCCGCTCCCGTTACCCGCGCTTTGCTGTTCGGCCTCCACGATTCAACGTCGTTAGCGGAACAAGCCATCGTTTATGCGAGCCCCGCATCTCGAGCGCTGCCCTTCTTAGATGGCGTCGATGTTCTTCTTTCTCATGGAAGAACATACGAAGGGAAAGAGATGCCTCATTGGGACGCTCTGCGAGAACGCATGCGCAAAGGCGCGGGAGACTTGGCTTTCCAACTTGACGATGGAATCGACACTTCTGGAACTCTCGAAGCGGCTCTCGTTTCCAGGCAGCGCCCGCTTGTTATTGGCGTTCAGAAAGAGCAGCCTGACGCTCCGGAGAAGGCAGACCTGTATGTCCCCGCAAGTGGCCAAGCAAGTGTGGACCTGGCGACTGCCGGCTATCTGCACCTCACTACCAGTTCCACGATGCCTGTTGTCGTCGCTTTCTCCTCTGAGCTCGCGCAACTTCCCTTATCCAGCTTCCTCAGTGTCATTTCAGCGAACAATGCCTGGCAAAACCGGCCACCACTCCATCTCGACCCGAGCACCATCAGCGAATATGTGGTTGGGCAGAGGCGCATTCCTGAGCCTGAATCCGATCGCCATACAATGGTCGAGCTCGCTTCTTTGGGCAGACCCATCGAAATTCGGGTGCGCTACCGTGTCAGCCCTCATGACGCGTGAGTAAACCGCTTCTTATCTCTTCTTCACTTCTCCTCGACAAGCATAGAAAGCTTTATATATAACTTCGAATTCCCCTATATAAGGATTTAGCTACTCAAGTAGCGAGGAGTGGGGGGATACGCTCCTTTTCCCAGGTGAACCTCATGTCTGAAATGGTCAAAAAGTGCCCGGAATGCGGAGGCATTAATCTTTTTTGGAATCGCGAGAAAGGCGAAATCATCTGCCGTGATTGCGGATTGGTTCTTGAAGACAAGATGATTGACTTCACGCAGGAATGGCGCGAGTTCGATTCCTCTGAAGGCGAGACGAGAAGGCGTACGGGAGCGCCGATGACGTTCACTCAGTATGACCAGGGTCTCGGCACTGAAGTCGGCCAGAAATCAGACTTATTCAAACTTGAGGGCGGGGAGCGCAATAAGTTCTTCCGCCTGAGAAAATGGCAGTACAGAATCTCTACTGCTATTGAGCGCAACCTGAAACTCGCATTGGCTGAGCTGAAGAGGGTCTCTTCTTTCTTGAAGCTTCCCAAATCGGTTGAAGAGGAAGCCGCTAGAATCTATACGCTGGCTGTTCAAAGAGGCCTAGTTAGGGGGAGAAGTATGGAAAGCGTTGTCGCGGGTGCGCTGTATGCGGCTTGCAGGCGGCACGAAGTGCCTCGAACGCTTGACGAATTATCTGAGGCTTCAGGTATTGAGAAAAAGGAAATCGGAAGGACATACCGGTTCGTTACGCGGGAACTCGGCCTGACGATTCTGCCCTCGAACCCTGCTGATTACATCGCGCGCTTCGCTTCAGCTCTCAAGCTTTCCGCTGAGACTCAGTCGAAGGCGATTGAGATTCTTGAGCAGGCGCAGAAGATTGAGTTGACCTCCGGAAGAGGGCCTACGGGCATTGCCTCCGCGGCTCTGTATGTCTCTGCCTTGATTCATGGAGAGAAGCGCACACAGCGCGAAGTCGCCGATGTCG
>JAUSJW010000010.1 GCA_030647105.1 Nanobdellota archaeon
GAGCATATCCATCCGTTTCAGGACGGCAACGGGCGTGTGGGGAGGCTACTGCTCAACCTCGTGCTTCTACAGCACGGTCTCCCCCCCGTCACCATCCACGTTGAAGACCACCAGCGCTATTACGCGTGTCTACAGGCTTACGACCGCACCGGCGACTTGCGGCCCACGCTGCGCTTCCTGCTCTCGCAATACAAGAAGAGGTGACTACAATCGCTATTTGTAGACACCTAACCCCATTTTGAGCTGGTTAAGGGGAAGATTTAGTTCTGTCTGTTCCTTTTTGACTTCAATTTGAATACGAAGCATCCTAAACTGACAATCGCAAAAAAGAAGGTCGTTAGCGCAGCGAACAGGAGCGATCCCTGAGAATCGCTCATTGAGATTTCCCTCACTTTCAAAAGTTGGATAGCGACTTGCTCTAAGAGAATAGCCACAACTATCGAGATGCCAAGAACTGTCCAGTCATATCTGAATCTGCGCAGTGGCTGGTGAACCGTGAGGAACATCTGTGCGGCATACACAAAAAGAGTCGCCGGCAAGATGAGCACGGGAACGGCCATTAGCCAAAAAAGCGCATAACTCCAAAGTGTGGAAAGAATACCCGGGAGGCCCGCTCGTATGAATAGGTCGATTGAAGCCATGAATAGGCCGATTGAAATCATAATGAAGATATAGAACAGCAGGAACAAAGGGTTCTTAAGATTGATTTTCATCTTCCTTCTTTCCCATTTTATCTATTTAAGCTTATCTCGACCACAACCTTTTTATTGGGTGTCTGCAGCTAGCGTTCCGTGGGTCTTTCAAAACAACAAGAGGTATTGCTTGTCGCTGCTCTCTATCTTGTGATTCTCTGGTTCTGGACGCTGCCGTTGCAATCGAATCCACTGCCCTACGGCGAGGTGGACGCGGCGTCGCATTACGCGGTGGCTGAATACACGGCTTCCGCCGACAGGAGCATCACGACTCTGCCACCCTATATAGACGTGCGCTACGGCGATGACAATCGCTTCAAGGAGCATACCCTCTGGTACCCGCCGCCATTCCATACCGCGCTCGCGATGGCGGGCGTCTTCGGCGGCAACATCGACTTGTCTATCTTCCTCCTGAACGCCGTCCTCTGCTCGCTCATAGTGCTCGGCGTGTATTTCCTCATGCGCTCTCTGTATGGATTTGAAGCGGGATTCATGTCCGCTGCGCTCGTCGGATTCAGCATGCGCGACATCCTTGTCTTCATGTGGGGGCAGTGGCCCGAGCGCTTTGGCTTCGCGTTCCTGCCGCTCATTCTCTACTGCTTCTACCAATACACCAGTTCCTATCTCGACGGAAACCGGAAGCCGATTTACGTGTATCTTTTAGGACTGCTCCTCGCCGCGAATTTGTTCATCCATCCGATGGATTTCTTCCATGCGGTCGCCGCTTTAATTGTTGTAAGCGTCTTTTTCCTCATAAAAGAACGCAAACTCTTTTTCCATCTGGCCGATGTATGCATCACTATCTTGATTTTCCTCCTTGTCATCGCGCTCTTCCCGTTCCAGACGATGAATGTGCTTGCGCAGGCGACGGGCGGCGGAGAAGTGAATGACCCTTCAGCTGTCGGCGACTGGAGCCGGCTTTTCGCTTGGTACCGCACTCCCGGCACGGACGTGGGCGCGCCTGCCGCGTATTTCTCCTACAGCCAGATGGTCGCCCCCTTATGGACGGCGCTTTTCGTTCTCCTCGGAATTGCTTATCTTTTGCTCAAGCGCGACAGGAAGGCGCTCGTTCTGTTGGGATGGCTTGTGAGTTTATACCTCATGCTCCACATCGACATCCTCGGCATGGGGAGGGGGCACCGCAGCCTGAGCGCGACAGCGCACCTCTTCTTCCCGCTCATGGTTTTGGGAACGCTGTTTCTCGCTTCTTTTGTCCCTGAAAACCAAAAGAGTTTGGCAAAGAAGTGGGCACCCTTGATTTTTGGAATCATCGTCCTCTTCTTCATTGTCCCTCCTGCCTTTTCGACCCTATCGCACGCTTACGAGGGCGTCAATCGCGTCACGCCAGCACAGTCTGAGATGAGCCTGTGGATGCGCTCCCTTCCCGCCGAAAACAGCCTCTTCCACCTCGGCTCCATAAGCCTTGCTAAGACCCGATGGATTTCGATGGTAGGGCACCACTATGTTTTGAACAACGGCTTTGAGAACGGCGGATTCGAGTACGTCATCCTCGACGCTTCTGACGCCTCTCAGCTCGGGAATCCGCAGTTCCTCCAGTCCCTTCAACAGCAGGCGCAGGCCTTCGCGAACGTCACTCCTGCCTATGAGCGGCCTCCGATTTGGGTGTATCCATGGAACTGAGCACAAAACTGACCGCCGGAATCATCACGACAGCGTTCGCGCTCTTTGGCCTGTGGCTCTTCGGATTTACGGGATTGAAGCTTGTCCTCCTCTCAAGCATCGTTTTTGTCCTGCCCGTTTATTTGATTCTGGCCAGATTTGAGCTCTCCACATCAGAAAAAGTGTTCTTCAGTTTATTCCTGGGTTTGGTCTTGGTTCCGGTTCCTGTCTACTGGCTCGGCACTCTGATTTCCTTCAGGCTCTCGATTGCTATCCTCGCGCTTCTTCTCCTGACTCTTGGATTTTTTATGCGCAAGAAGGGCAATCAGCATCACGACCAAGGGAATGAGCCAGACGTGCCATCGGACGTTGAGGCCAAGCAGTCCTAGATAGTAGCTCGCGATGCCGAGGATAGCGCCTGCAACAAGCGCGCCCATCACATTTTTCTCGAGGAAACTCCATTCCCTGTTCCGGAACAGGAGATAGCCTGGCAAGAGGAACATCCAAACGATAGCTAATTCTGTTCTCAGGATGACGAGCAGGCTCTCCTTGTAAAACGCTGCCCAAAGAATGACGAAGAGTGTAACCAGGATAATGCTCCAGGATTTTATCTCTTTATTAGCTTCCAACGTACACCTCTTCTGGCAGGCACTCCGCGCCCGGATTGCTGTTGCGCAGCACGACCGCGACTTCATTGGTGAAGGCCGGCTGAATCCAGCTATTCTTGAGCAGGAGCTGAGCGATAATCTTGTTGTACTGCGCGAAAACGGGCTGCGAGGATACCGTGTCCAGGACGATGTAATCGAACGAGCAGACATCCATCATCTTGTGATACTCGTCTTTGGGAACTTCGAGCGCGCGATAGCCGAAATCGAAGAACCCGTTTCTGTACGCGTAATAGACTCCGTGGTTGTCACCGAGAAGCCGTGTCGAATAGGCGCGCTTCACGGTCGCATTTTGAACCGCCGCTACATAATCCTGCTGGAGAACCAGATAGGGAGCGTGCTGGCTGTTGCGCAGCACCGCATTCTGGCCGTAGATATCGCCGTAAAAGAAGAGCATTTTTCCGTCGGGAAACTCCTTAAGTTCCTGGAAGAGCGCCCAATGATAGGGATTCATGATTCCCGGGCTCGAAATCTTCTGCACCGCGGGAAGAAACGGAGCGCCGAAGGCGAACGCGAGAGCGAGCAGCACCGCGATTCCGGCGGAAACGAGTTTGGGCGTCCTCACAAGCGAAAGGAAGAAGCCGAGGCCGACAGCCGCCGCGATTCCGAGATAAACTGGCCAGAACTGGCGCAGCTGGAACGCGCGCTGGTCAAATCCGAAGAGATTTCCAAAGCCAAAGACGAGCATGAGCAGAACAAACAGACCAAGCTCCCTTGTATCCCGTTTCCAGAACAGGAGCAGGAGGCCGAGGAGCATGAGCGCCAGAAGGACTCCGAAACTCCCTAACGGTACGACAGGCGTTCCGCCCCAGTCAGTCACGACAGAGAACTGGTACGGCTGCGCTTTAGCCCAGGTGAAGTAAAAGATGATAAGATACCAGAATGAGACGAGGAGGAAGAGAACTCCGGTCTTGATCGCTTCTATCCAGTCTTCTTTTTTGAATTCCTTTTTCCAGAGACGATACAGGATGAGTGTTCCCCAAAACGCTGCTGCAAAAATAACCTCAGAGGTATGAGTCAGCGCAACCGCGGACAAAGCAATGCCCGTAATCCAGAACTTCTGCTTGGTTAGAACGCTCCACGCGAAGAGCAGGAGAAACGCTTGGCTCACCAGCGAGGGCCAGCTGCCCCAGGTGAAACCCGCGTAGGACGCCGCGGCGAAGAGGAGGAGGCAGAAGGGCAGAATAAGGAGCGCATGGCCGCTCCATCGCTTCAGGAGCTGATACGCGGCAAGCGACGCCAGGAGCGCGAAGAGGAACACAATGAGATATGCGGAGTCATATGTCTCGAGACCCGAGCCATACGAGAGCGCGACACCGAGATGGTAGAGCACGGGCGGGTAGAAGCCGACATTGTCGGTGTAGCCGGCGACAATCCACGGCGCTTCATACTGGTAATCTCCCATCACTTTGATGGATTCCGCGCGCACCTGGTGCTGGAAGGTATCAGAGGCGAGGTAGCCGTACGGGAAGTCGTGTTGGAGCTCGTGCTGCCAGAGCGTGCCAGCTCCGAAGAAGAGGAACAGGAAGACGAAGAACGCGACAACCGTTTCCTCGGCTCGCAGATTCATGTGAGTTTTACCTCACATGTTTCGAACGAGCGTCCCTGAGCGTAGCGAAGGGAAATCCTCGACCTTTGGGAGAGGTTTCGAACGGAGTGAGATATCCGAACGAAGCGAGGATTGAGCGAGTGAGATATCATGAGGAGAACCTGTACTTAATAAGATAAAGGGCGGCCTTGACGCCGTCCTTCCAGGTGATTTTCTTGCCCTCATGGAAGGGCCTGCATTCGTAGGAGATAGGAACCTCCATGATCTTGAACCCTGCCTTGAGGATTTTCGCCGTGATTTCTGGCTCGAACTCAAAGCGCCTCGCTCGCAAGTCCAGCTTTTCCAGGACCTCGCGAGTGAACATCTTGTAGCAGGTCTCCATGTCCGTTATCCTTTGGCCGTACAGCACGGTCGTTAAGAGACTTAAAAACTTGTTTCCAAGATAGAAGAGCTGATAGCGCGCGTGGTGCGTCTTGAGAAAGCGCGAGCCATAGACCACGTTCGTCTTGCCGTCGAGAATGGGCTTGAGGAGTTTTGGATAATCTGCAGGATCATACTCTAAGTCGGCATCCTGGATGAGGAAGATGTCGCCTGTCGCTTGCTTGAGCCCGGTTCTCAACGCGGCGCCCTTGCCTTGGTTCTTCTCATGGAAGATAACGGTTACCCCGTTCACTTTCTTAAGGAGGTCGCGCGTGCCGTCGGTTGAGCCGTCGTCGACAACGATGATTTCCTTCTCAAGGCCCAGGACGGGCTGTTTCTTCACCACCTGTAATACTTTCAGGATTGTCTTCTTTTCGTTGTAGGCGGGAATAACGATGCTGAGTTTCATAGGCAAAATACCCCATCAGAAGGATGAGGGTGATTGCGGATATCCAAGCGCCTCTTTTAAAGGTTGCGGACTCATAGGAGAGCGTGACCTTGTCTTGGACCAGCAGGGCTGTCCCGACGCCATTGGCGCGATACAGCGGCAGAGCGCCTGCATTCGCTTTCCAGGCCTCAAAGAAGGCGAATTTCTCAGAGACAACAAGCCATCCGGGCTTTTTCGGCGTGACGACATATCCGTTGGGAGTGTAGCCTGAAATGGCCGCTTCCTCGAAGGTCCCGTTGAGAGAGGAGAGGAAGGCGGCGATATCGCTCTCATTCACGGAAGGCTCTCCCCTCCTGAGCTCCGGGAACAGCCTCCCGGGATAGGAACGCAGGAGTTCCTCACTGCCTTTCGGAAGAGCGCCCACAATAACAGCGTCAAACAATCCCAAAAATTTCGCGTCCAGCGGCTCTCCAGAGTAGAAGACAACAACCGTTGTTCGCGGATTGAACTCTGGGCGGAGCATGAGCCAATAGGCGGCGTTCTTCACCGTGGACTCGTCTCCGAGCGCGAGGATAGCGTGGTCAACCGTATACGCGCGCGGGAGAGCCCGGAGATTTTCATAGAGCAAGGGGCCGTCGTCCAAATTACCGAGCAGGCTTCGGCACGATTCGCATGGGGAGAATTCCTTGACGAGGCGCAAATTCGGGTCGCGGAAGGAAAGGTTGCTGTAGACATACTTCACGTTGAGCATGCCGAGGAATTTGAGCGGGTCCTTGAGCATGACGCTCCAGAGGTACTCGTTGACGTACGCAGGCATCCAGATATTTGTGGAGCCCTGAACAATCTGCACCTTGTTCGCGGACGCGAATACCGCTGCTGTGGTGCCGATGCTGTCGTCGATATCATGGACGCGGAAGACCTCCGACTGGTTTCCAAGATAGGAAAAAAGGGCGTTCTCTTCAATCATCTCGTTCATCTCGTAGGGAGCGAAGCGGGTTCCATCATACGTGGTGAAGACGCCCATCGTTAGCACGAGTGCCACAGCTAAGACCGCCGTGATGGCCGCGAAGCGCCACGGCCCTCGGCGCGGAAGGCGGGTGTCGAGCGCCTGGCCGCCGAGCGCGACGAGGAGAGCCCAAAACAGGGGGGCGAGAAACAGGATGCGGAAGATATGGTGCTGGCGGTCAAAGCCCGGAAAATACTTCCAAAGGAGAGTGAAGAGCCCTGAGCCTGTCGCGACGAGATAGAGCGCAAAGAGTGAAATGACCGAGAACCAGACATATTTGTTTCTCCACGACGCGAGAGCGCAGAGGGCGAGAATCCAGCCAACAAAACCCACCGCAATCTGCTCCTGTCCGGGCGCTGTGGCGTCTGGAACTGCGAGATACTTCAGCGGAGAGAAGAGCCCCCAGTTCATGTCGAAAAACTGGCCTTTGGCGTCGATGAGCGAACGCTTATCCGCAAGGCTCGAAACCTTGGAGAACTCGGTGAGCGGCAGGAGCTTGACCGCTGCCAGTCCGGCGACGACAACGAGGAACAGTACCGCGACGAGGGCGCTTTTCTTTAGCGTTTCCTTGGATAGTGAGAAAAGATTCCAGAGCGCGAAGAAGAGCGCCACGAGAAATCCCGTGTAGATGACGAGCGCGAGATACCCGACGTGGAACTGCAGAGCCATCGTGAGACCGGCGAGAAGGGCGAAGCGTACCTGTGTTCTCCACGCTTCCGACTTCAGCGCCTTGACGAGGAAGAGGAAAATGAGGGGCACGTACAGATAGGCGAAGAGGAACTCATCGCCCGGTTTGAGACTCCTCCCGAGAGCGAAGGGATTGAAGAGGAAAACGAGGACAGCGAGTGTAGAGAGCGCCGGCCGTACAGCCGCCTCTCTCGCCAGGAAGAACATGCCGAGCGCCCCGATGAGCATCATCACCATCACTTCGAGTTTCGCCGCAACCAGAATGTTCTCAGTAAAGAAGGCGAATAGGGTAAAGAAGCGGAAGACGGTGTTCTGAGCGTTGGCGAAGAAAGGAATTCCGCCATACTGATAGGGTATCCAGTGTGGGAAGAAGCCATTGTGAGCGGCTTCCATCAGGAAGCTCTGGATGGGATAGTAAAAGGAAAGTTCAGAGGGCTGATTCGTAGACGAGAAATCGAAGAACCCGTAGAAGCCCCAGAAAGCGAGCAAAAGGATTGCGAGGGCGGCGAGGCTTACTTGCTGCTCACTAAATTTCACGGGGCTCCCCCTTTTCTATTTGCTCTGGGCGGCTCTTTCTGAATCTGTTCCACCCTAGATAGGAGAAATAGGCCGCGAGAAGAATTAAGGTGGTACCACTGATGGCTACGCCGGCACGATGATACGTTGGCACATACTCAGCGTCAATCTGCGTTGCCAGGCCGTCGAGGTAGAGCGCTGTCACGACCCCATTCGCCCGCCCCATCGGCCTTGACACTTGCCAACCAGGCGACATCGCCCAGCGCTCGCTGAGGACGACAAACCCCTTGACCTGCCGGTCCACTACAATGCGAGCTTCTTCGAAAGATTGTTTTTGCACTTCAACTCTGGCAGGGACTTCTTTCCCACCTTCCAAGACTTCGGCGACCGCTTGCTCGGTGATACTGGATTGGCCATTAAGAATGTCTGGAAGAAGGCTTCCGCCCCGCGCTGCATACTTCTTAAGCAGAGATTCTGACTGTGGAGTTATGGAGCCTTCAGTAAGGAAGACAACTGAATAAGAGGAGAGCTCCTCGAGCGAATAGTCGTTGACGCTGGGCCTCCCGGGGATAAGGACGGGTGTCCGCGGGTCAATGCGGTCATCGAGCAGGAGGGCGTACACCGCATTCAGCACATTCTCATGGCTCCCCAAGATAAGAATGGAATGGTTCACAACGTATGCTCTCGGGAGATAACGCTCGTTCTCATAGAGGTACTGGCCGAAGGCTTTCATCGTCGCGTCCGCGTTCGGGTCGTTCCAGGTGCCGACATTCGGTGGAGGGCATTGACCATCTGATTCGAAGCGGTCGAACTGCTTCACGAAGCGGAACCCCGTGAGATTCTGCGGAGAGCGCGCTGTGAGGTACTTAACATTCAGGATTCCCCAGAATTTCGCGGGGCTGCGGTATGCGATACTCAGATATTGGTTCATATATTCTACGTCCCAGGCGCCTACATACCCGAAGATGTGCTCGAGCCCCAGCGCGATAGTATAGGGGTCGGTGGGCCAGTCAATTCCTGTGGTCTCGATATCATGAACACGGAACAGCTCTCCTGTAGCGTCTTTTTCGGCTTTGATGGAGTTGAGGGCGTCCGCGTGTGGAAGGAGTTCATAGATATTGCAGCGCGGGCCGAGCGGAGCGACGGGGTCCTTGACAAAGACCACGAGGTTGAGGATGATAAGCGCGATGAGTGCCCAAGTAATGATGTTCGCTTTCTTGTCTGAGCAGTTCCATTTCTCTCGGAGGTCTTCGCCCAGCGCCTTGATGCCCGCGGCGGCGAGGAGGGCTCCGGCGAACGACCAGAGAACGAAAGCGCGATTGACGTAGCGGAAGCTGTCCCACGGCGGGACATACTTCCAGAGGAAATAGAAGACAGGAGAGGCCGTGGCTATGGAGACCGCGAGGAGTGAGACGGCGGCGAGGAAGAGCAGCAGTTTGTTCTTCGGATTTCTCCAGAGCGCGTAGACCGCGAGCAGGAAGGCGAAGATTCCGATTTTGAACCCGATGCCGCGGGCCGCCTCTTCAGTGTATCTGACGCGAAACATGTCCTTGTGCACCGGCTCCACCATCGTCGAGAAGAGGTCCTTGGTAGCGACTTGTCGCCTACTGGATTCTTCGAAGGAGAGAGCGGAACGAGAGGAGGTGTCGACGAGAGCTTTCTGCGGCAAAAGATAATGGGCGGTCAAGCCGAAACCGACGACGCCTATAATCAGCGCGATGAGCGCGGCCTTCACCAATCGCGCTTTGAGATGGCTTCCGATGAGCTGGAAGAGGAAGTAGAGACCGAAGAGCAGCGTCGAAAAGAGTGTGACCTTCAAGTCCGGTGAAACCTTCACCTGTATCGCGACGAAGAGCCCTGAAAGAACCGCGTACTTCGCCCATGCTTTCTCCTTGAACGCTTTCACCAGGAACAGGAAAGCTATTGGAAGAACGCTGAACCCCGCCAATTGGTTTGCGCCTTCTCCTAAGCGGGTAGTGGCGTAGCCTGCTAGCATCCCTACAAGCCCGGCGACGACCGCTGCCTTCGGATCCTTGAACAAATAGGACCCCAAGAGATACATCGAAATCCCGATAAGAAGATAAGAGAGGATATAGAACAGACCTACCGCTGTAAAGGCGTCAGGCGAAAGAAGGGTGAGGATTCCCAGATACGAGAAGAGATCAAACACAGCGTCCTTGAACGGCGCGCCCAACATGAGATAGGGCTGCCACAGCGGGAATCCGTTTCCATAGGTTTGAATCGATTCCTTCAGAATTTGCGCGCGTGGATAATACCCGCTCCAGGTGTCAATCACGGGCAGCTTGCCGTCCGCGAAGAATCCCTGAATATTCAGATAGCCCACAAGGGCGACGAGAAAGAGGAGTAACAGATGAAGCGCAATCTTCCGACCGAGTTCTTTTTTTGTCTCCCCCTCCATGCCGGCGATGAGCCAGCCTTCTTATTTAAAGGTTTGGAGCGAGGTTCTTTACCAAATCGCCGAATGTTTGGATAGAAGAGATATCTTTAAACCTGACATCAAAATTCGACTCTATCGCCGCGAAGAACTGGTACATCCGCACCGAGCTCCAGTTTTTAAGCGATTCTCCGTCTAACCTCAGGGAGGGGACCACCTTAGTTTGTTCTATTCCCCAGAACTCTGCGGCGAACGCTTCCAGTGCTCCCTTTTTCACAGTTCACCACCCAGAAAGGCAGGTGGGGCAGAGGTACGCTTCTGTTCCGTCCGCTTTCACAATTCGTATCAGAAAATCGGCAATCTGATCTTGTTTCAGGCGTTCGAGCGTCACAAAACATTTCACGCACCTCAGCTTGTTGAGAGGATGCTCCGCCAGATGTATCTTTCCTTTCGCCATCGCTTTTTTGTAACAGAACCTATATAAATAAATTCTCTTTTCAGACGAGCATGGAGGCGGGCAAGGGAACCGGGGCGGGCTATGGAAACCCTTAGGCAGCTGGTCAGCCGCGTGCTCTCTGTCGGCCCTGAGACGCTCTCCGACGCTTCTTCCCCTGACACGATTCCTTCCTGGGACTCGTTCAACGCGCTCATGCTTGTATCTGAACTAGAGGCGAACTTCTCGGTCACCTTTTCCCTTGACGAGGTGACCACCGTCAAATGCTTCGGCGATATCAAAACGGCACTGCGACGTCATCAGGTTCGAGAGGGACTGGAATGAAACTCGAAGATTACACTTATGAGGGCATCGCAATCGGGAAGAAGTTCTCTTTCCAGCGCACGCTCACTTCTGAGGATATCGCTTCATTCGCCGCGCTCACTGAAGATACCAACCCGCTCCACTGCGATGAGTCCTACGCCCGGCACACCCCTTTCAAGAAGCCGGTTGCCCATGGTATGCTCGCCGCGGGCCTCTTCTCCGCACTTGTCGGCATGGTTTGCCCGGGCAGGCGTTGCCTCTATCTTTCGCAAACCCTACAATTCAAGAAGCCTGTTTTTCCAGGAACCCCGCTCACGATTCTGGGCATGGTGACGGGAAAGAACGACAGTGTGAAACTCATTACCATCCATACTCAAATCCTGGCTCAGGACACAGTTCTCATCGATGGCGAGGCGAAAGTCACTCTGATTCCAGAGTCTTCTTTATCTCATTGAGGCACTGGAGCGCCGCCTGACAGTCCGCGGCCTCCGCGTCGAACGAAAGGGTCACGTTGAACTTCTTATCCGGATGGGCGATGCCTTCGCGAATCTCTACGCCGTCATACTCTGAAGCGAGGGCAAAGGTTGCGACATGGCCTTTCTTGATGGGAGCTATCGCTCCATACGCGTGAAACGCCGCGAGGTTCGTGACCAGCACCGTGCTTTCTCCTTCCGCTTTCTCTCCATGGAGGTACTTGAGCGCGAGTCCCTTGATACCTTTCGCGGTCTCTTCTACTGACAGCGCGTCTACCTGTTCCAGAACCATCTCTCTCGGCCCTTTCCCGACGCTGATGATATAGCCGATATGTACCTGGTTGCAGGGTTTTCCTTCCCGTGCGTTGAATTGTGGAAATTTCCTGAGCGCCTTGCCAATGGCGTGGACGAGCAGGTCTCCGGCGCTGACGATGACAGTCTTTTTCAGCGCTTCCATGCGCTTCTTGACAGGCTCAGCCCGCACCTGCACGGTGACCGAGGCGATTGCCCTTCCTGTTTCGTACGCCATTAGTTTCCCCACTCCAGAATCGCGCACGCCGTCGCGTAGCGCTCCTCATGCGAAACGCTGCAGTGCAGCCCTTTTTTCGCTTTCCCATGAATAGCCACTTGAATCTTCCCGGTGCTTAGATTCCTGATTTCGATGTCCTTCATCGCTAGTCTTTCCGAGGTCGCTTTCATCACGGCTTCCTTGGCGCAGAACTTGCCGGCGAAGCTCCTGAACGGCTCTTTTTTCAGCTGACAATAGGCGATTTCGCGATTCGTGAAAATCAGCTCCAGGAACCGTTTGTTTTTGCATTCCTTCCTGAATCTGCTTACGGATTCAATGTCGATTCCCACTCCCTGAATCATGGCTCCTTGTCGCGCGCCCGCTCATTTAAACCTTTTGAAAATGCGTACGTGATTAGCACCCCCAGGTCGAAATCCCTTCGTTTGCAGAAGCGGGCGCGTTACGAGGGGTCGGTCCCTTCGGGAACGTAGCGCTTTAAGATATCACCTCAAGGATTTCGAAGGTGCTAATTGTGTAAGGAAATGCTTATATACGTCGCGGGATGGACAAACGCGTGGCTTCCCTCCCCCCATCAGGATTCCGCTCCTCGAAATCCATTAAGCGCATGCTCGGCGTTCTGCTCACCCTCGGTCTGCTTTATTACTTATTTGTGTATATCGACTTCAAAGACATCGCGATTGCCTTTTCCAGGATTTCTCCAGGCCTCCTCCTCGTTTCTTTCGCTCTCTACCTCGCCCTCTATCTCTTCCGAACCCTGCGGTTTGTGCATTTGAACAACAGCGCCATCAGCTTCCGCGACATGTTCTCGATAGTCTGCATCCATAACTTCTTCAACAACATCGTTCCCCTGCGCATCGGAGAGCTTTCTTATGTCTACCTGGTCAACCGCCAAAAATCAGGCACTACGGGAATGGGCATCGCGACGCTCATTGTCGCCCGCGTGTTCGACTTCCTGCTCCTCATCCTGTTCGCTCTGGTTACGTTCCTCCTCTTCCCCTCCGCCATCGTGATCCCGCCCACGGTCTATTATACGATTTTGGCGATTACCCTCCTGCTCCTGTTCGGCTTGTATTCCCTCTTGCACTTCAAATCGCACATCATTTCGGTTCTGCGCATTTTTGTGCGTTTGCTTCATCTTGAGAAATTGCGGTTCATCCGAACGATTCTCGATAAAATCAAAGAGTCCCTTGAGAACTTTCGAGTCGTCTCCTCGCGCCGCACCATGTACCTTTCGACCTTCTCTACGACCCTCACGCTCTTCGCTCAATACCTGTTTAGTTTTCTCTTGATTCGTGGGATGGGTATCACGTTTTCCTTTACTGATGTAATCGTCGGGTCGCTCTTGATTCTCCTCGTGGGCATCCTCCCGATTCAAGGCGTGGGAGGATTCGGAACCTACGAGGGAGCCTGGACGCTGGTCTTCCTGTATTTTGGCGTCCCTTCCGCGCAGGCAATTCCCGCGGCGTTCGTCCTCCACTTCCTCCAGCTCTTCTTCCTCATCGCGCTTGGTGCCTTCGGCATGATTGATTATAGAGTCAGAATCGGGCCGTTCCGTTAACAATCGATTTTCGCGGCTACCTTCTTTTTACAATCTTCGCGGGGACGCCCATCACCACTACATGTTCAGGAACATCTCGAATGACAAGCGAGCCAGCGCCGATGACGCTCCCGCTTCCAATCTTGACGCCTCTCAGAATCATCGCGCCCGCGTTAATCAGGACATTTTCCCCGATGACAATGGGCGACGCGCTCATCTTTTGTTTGGCCGTTACGATATCCTTCTTCGCAAACCCGTGGTCCGCGCTGAGGAGAGAGACCCTGTGGCCGACGCGCGTCCAGTCTCCAATAGTGACCCCACCCATGCCGTCAATATTCACCCATTCGTTTAAGGTCACATGCTCACCGATGCTGACGCGCTCCGGGTAATGAATCGTAACACCATCGCGGATTCTCATCGAGGAGTTTCCGAGTCGTCTGAGAAACAGCTTCAGCACCGCGAAACGCAGGGGCTCTCCTAAGGGAGTAGGCAAGTACTTTACCACCCCATAAAGCAGATAATAGCAGAGATAGATAAGCATCCTTCCCGGCGAAGCGTCCATATCCCAACCCGGTTCACCAATTGTATATAAATTCTTGGGAGATCTGCGGCGATAGATATTTAAATTCTCCACCAGGCTCCAGCCTTATGCAGTTCCCCTACAAAAAAGCCCTGGTCACCGGCGGCACCGGATTTATAGGCAGCCATCTCTGCGAAGCGCTCATCAACAAAGGAGTTCAAGTCATCTGCGTCGACAACAACATCGGCGGAAAGACAGAGAATATCGCGCACCTCACTTCCCGGCCCGGATTCACGTTAGCTCTCTGCGACGTCACGGATTTCGCTTCTCTCAAGCCCCTCTTCAAGGGCGTCGACATTGTCTTTCACAACGCGGCGTCGAAGAAGACCATCTGCATGAACGACCCGCGAAAAGACCTCGACATCAACGCAAAAGGCACGTTTAACCTTCTCGAACTCTCCCGCGATACAGGCGTGAAGAAATTCGTCCACGCCTCAACAGGTTCAGTCTATGGCGAAGCGACTCAGTTCCCTCAAACAGAGGAGCACCCCTTAAACCCCACTTCCTATTACGGCGTGAGCAAGCTCGCTGGCGAGAAATACGTTCGGGTATTCAACCACCTCTACGGCCTTGACACGACGGTTCTACGCTATTTCCACGTCTACGGCACTCGCCAGGAAAGCGCGGATGAAAAAGGAGGAGTTATCGCTATCTTCAGCCGCCGTCTTCTCGAGGGCAAGAATCCAATTGTTTCTGGCGACGGCACCCAGCAGCGCTCCTTCACTTGGGTGGGGGATGTCGTCGAAGCGAATCTGTTTGTGGCGGCCCACCCCAAAACAAAAGGGGAAGTGTACAACTGCGCATCAGGTATCAATGTCACCGTTCTCGAAATGGCGAAACGGCTTGTAGACCTTCTGAACCCCAAAGCGGTTATTGAGTTCGGCCCCCCCACACCCGGGGACATTAAGCGGTTTGAAATCGACAACTCCAAGCTCACATCGCTGGGTTTCCGCTTCCGCACCTCATTTGAGGAAGGCTTGAGAACAACTATCGAGTACTACAAGTCAAAATGACGGGTCTCTGAACAGCAGGAGCCTCATTCGGATAACGCCCACAATCGTCTTGAGCGCCCTTCCCAGGATGGGCTTTCTTGCGTTTCTTTTTTCTTTGATGCGTATCGGAAGGTGCTTCAAACGGAGGCCTTTTCGTTCGCATCGCAGCACGAGCTCCGTCGGAAACAGGGAATGCCCTGTTTTGCACAGCTTCGCGATGGGCTGTACCACTTCAGTTCGGTAGAGGTTGATGCCGTGGGTGTCTGTCAGCGCTCTTTGGAACAACAGGAGCAAGAGGAGGTTGTATCCAAAGCTGACCAGCTTTCGAAACGCTCCTCTGTTGTCTGTCGTTTTATTCATGAACTTGCTGCTCAACACACCATCATAAGTTTTCAAGAAGGGCAGCGCCTTTCTCATGAACGCGACGTCATACCAGTCAGCGGAGCAGTTCAGAACGTACTCGCCTTTCGCGTTTAAGAACCCATATCTGATTGCCCCGCCGTAGTTCGCCCCGTCGGGATAGAACAGCACCCTCAACTGCCTGTATTTTTTCTCCAGCTTCGCAAGACAGCTCCTTGTCTTGTCTGTGCTTCCGTTTTCGACCACAATGAGTTCATACGCCCCTTTCATCCAGGCGTCCAAGAGGGTGGTGAGCTCTGAGAGAGCCTCTTCTATGTAGTCCTCTTCATTGTAGACCGGCATTACCACTGAAAGAGTAGTCATGGGGTTTCCGAATTCTGTTATTTTATAAATTAGATACCTTCCCAAAAGTATATAAAGCTACTTCTGACCTCGGTTTCTGGGGTCCAGCCAAGATGATTCCAGTCTCAAAAGTCGCTCTCTCTGAAGCAGAGAAAACAGCCGTGATGCGCGTGCTCGATAGCGGGCTGCTCGCGCAGGGCAAGGAAGTTGAAGAACTCGAGCGCCAGTTTCGGGGAGCAACGAGTTCGCCGAACGCGGTAGCCTTTTCTAACGGAACGAGCGCGTTGCACGGCGCCCTCCATTGTCTCGGCATTAAGCCCGGAGATGAAGTGATTACCGTTCCGTTCACGTTTATCGCTACGCCCAACAGCATCCGCATGTGCGGCGCGAAGCCCGTGTTTGTGGACGTGGGCGATGACTTCCTGATGAATCCGGCTCTGGTTGAGCAGGCGATCACATCCAAAACCAAAGCGATTTTGCCGGTGCACCTCTACGGGCAGCCCTGCGATATGGACGCTCTACGCTCCATCGCTGAACGTCACAAGCTTGTCATCGTTGAGGACGCTGCCCAGGCTATCGGAGCCGCCTATCGCAAGAAGCCTGTCGGCTCGCTCGGCGACGCTGCCGCGTTCTCCCTCTACGCTACCAAGAATATCATGTCTGGAGAAGGGGGTATGGTGACGACGCCCCGCGCGGACGTCGCCGACTGGTGCAGGCGCTTCCGGAGCCATGGCCAGCGCAACCGCTATGAATACTCCGAGCTGGGCTATAACTACCGGATGACAGACATGCAGGCGGCTATTGGGGTAGAACAGATCAAGCGCCTCGCTGAAATTACCGAGGCTCGGCAGACCAACGCCCGCGCGCTTCTCAAGGGGCTCGCGGGAATCAAAGGAATCCTTCTCCCCAGTGTTCACGAGGGAAGAACACACGTGTTCCACCAGTTTACGATTCGTGTTACTCCTGACTTCCACCTCTCACGCGACGCGCTTCAGCAGAAACTGCTCGAACAGGGTATTGGGACAGGCGTCTATTATCCGCAAGCGCTCCATCTGAGCCCCGCGTTCAGGGAGCTCGGCTATCATACAGGCGATTTCCCGGTCTCCGAGCGGCTTTCCAGAGAAGTGCTCTCGCTGCCTTGCCATCCTCATCTCACTTCCGCAGAGATTCAAACCATCATCGAGGCGTTTCATCATGTCTAAGTTTCGCGTCGGGGTTATTGGCCTTGGAAACATGGGACGCAACCACGTCCGCATCTACTCCGAGACTGAACACGCGACCCTCGCGGCGGTATGCGACGCGGATGCCGCGGTCGCGAAATCCTTTTCCGAGAAATATGGCGTGCCGGGCTATTCTGATTATGAGGAGATGCTCTCCAAGGAGAAGCTCGACGCCGTTAGTATCGTAGTTCCGACCAAGCATCACCTCGGAGTCGCGCTCGCGGTTGCCAAACACAACGTCAGTATCCTCCTCGAGAAGCCCATCGCGCTCACAGTCGAAGAGGCGCGGGATATTATCTCGGCTTGCAAGGAGCATGGCATGATGCTCATGGTCGGCCATATCGAGCGCTTCAACCCCGCTATCATCGAACTCAAAAAGCGGCTCGATGCCAAGGAGCTGAGCGAAATCTACAAGATTGAAGTGCAGCGCTGCGGCCCCTTTCCCTCGCGTGTTGTCGATGTGGGTGTAATTATCGACCTCTCCGTTCACGATTTGGATATTATCTCTTACCTTACGGGCTCTAAAGTGACTCAAGCTATTTCTGTAACGCAGAAGAAGCTGCACAAGAGTCAGGAAGACTCTCTTGTCGCTATCCTGCGCTACGCGAACGGGATGGTAGCGACGCTGAATGTAAATTGGCTTTCTCCTAACAAAGTGCGGGAGCTTAATATCTATGGCAAGGAAGGAATGTTCAAGGTGGATTATCTCACCCAGGAGTTGTATTTTTACGAGAACAAGGGGCTGACACACCGCAAGGGTCAGAATCTGTTCACGACAGTTATTGAAGGCAAGAAGACCCAGCTTACAGTCGCGCGTGTCGAGCCGCTGAAGGCGGAACTCGAAGCGTTTGTTGCTCATTTACCCGATAAGAAGAGCCCCGTGCCTGGCGAGGAGGCTCTCGCCGCGCTGCAGCAGGCCATCCAGCTCAAGGAGGAAAGCCAATGATTTCCGAACACGCCATTGTCTCACCAAAGTCCAGCATCGGCAAAGGCACCCATATCTGGCACTGGGTCCAGGTGCGCGAAGGCGCGGTGATTGGCGCGGAGTGCGTCCTCGCGAAAGGAGTGTACATCGACGCCGACGTTCAGATTGGCGACCGCGTGAAAATTCAGAATAACGCGTCCCTGTTTCATGGCGTCACGATTGAAGATGGTGTATTCATCGGCCCGCACGCGTGCTTCACGAATGACAAGGTGCCGCGCGCGATTAATGCGGACGGAACGCTCAAGGGAGCTGAAGATTGGAAGGTCTCCAAGACGCTCGTCAGGAAGGGAGCTTCCATCGGCGCCAATGCGACTATCCTTCCAGGCATTACTATCGGCGAGCACGCGATGGTGGGCGCGGGAAGTGTGGTTACGAAAGACGTGGAGGCCTACGCGAAAGTTGTGGGCAACCCCGCGCGTAAAATCGGGGTGATGCCTCGTGAACACTGTTAGCGTCGTAGGCCTTGGGAAGATTGGCCTGCCCCTTGCGGTGCAGTGCGCGAACAAGGGAAAAATCGTGATTGGTTGCGACGTGCAGAAGAGCATCGTAGAAGGCATTAACGCCGGAAACAACCATGTTCCCGAGGAGCCGGGCCTGACTGAGCCTGTCAAGAGATATGTGAAGGCAGGAAAGCTTTCCGCGACCCTCGACACCCCTGCCGCTGTCGCCAGGAGCGAGGTCGTTATTGTTGTTGTGCCCCTCATCGTTGACGCGCAGAAGCGGCCTGATTTCAGGATGATTGACTCCGCGACCGAAGCTGTGGGCAGGGGCCTTCAGAAAGGCGCGCTCGTTATCTTTGAGACTACCTTGCCCGTCGGGACGACGCGAACGCGGCTCGCGCAGAAGCTCTGCTCCGTTTCCGGGCTTGCTCTTTCGCAGTTCTTTCTCGCTTTCAGCCCTGAGCGGGTCTATTCCGGCAGGATTTTGAAAGACTTGGCAACGTACCCTAAGGTTGTTGGTGGCGTGGATGTCGAGAGCACGAAGCGGGCTGTCGCGTTTTATTCCAGCATCCTCGACACTCCGATTATCCCCCTCACAAGCGACGAAGCTGAGTTCACTAAGCTCATCGATATGACGTATCGGGATGTCAACATTGCACTCGCTAATGAATTCGCCAAGTTCGCGTCTGAAAAGGGGCTTGATGTCTTAAGGTGCATTGAAGCCAGCAATAGCCAGCCCTATTCGAAGATTCTACAGCCGGGTATTGGCGTGGGTGGACATTGTGCGCCCGTTTATCCGTACTTCCTCACAACACAATCCCCTTCTCTCAAGCTCGCGGAGCTCGCGCGCGCGGAGAATGACGGCATGGCTGAGTATCTGGTGCGGCACCTTGAGGAAGCGGTGCCTTTGAAAGGGAAGAATGTGCTTATCGCTGGTCTCGCCTACCGCGCCAATGTCAAGGAGACCGCGTTCACCACAACAAAGCTCATCCTCGAAGCGCTCAAGAAGAGGCATGCCGAGGTGTTCATCATCGACCCCTTGTTCTCCGACGACGAGATTCGCGCGTTCGGCGCCTCTCCTTCGCATCAGGCAGACCTTGAAACACAGCGCTTTGACGCGCTCATCACGCAGGCGGTGCATTCGGGCATTACGTTCCCCTGGAAGAAGCTCGCGAAGAACGGGCTCGCGGCTGTTCTCGACGGAAGAAATGAGCTGGATATCCGGGAGATCACTTCTGCGGGCGTCGCGTATTTTGGAGCGGGAAAACTACCGGGCAAGTGAGCCTCGCTTCGCCCGTTTATCCTTTCACCAGCGTTGTCGTCGAATGCCCTTCGAGGAGGCGCACGATATGGATTCTTCCGCCATGCTTTCTTACGGTTTCTGCCTCGATGCAGTCCTTTCCATATTCCGAGCCGTTCACATGCACATCCGGGCGGATGTCCTCAAGCAGGGCGATGGGATGGGACTCGGGGAAGACGGTGACATAGTCCACTTCCGGGAACGCCGCAATCATCCTTGCTCTTGCTTGCTCATTGTTGAACGGCCTCTGTGGACCCTTGTTGCCCCTTACAGAGGAGTCTGAATTCACGGCGATAATCAGGATATCGCCCTGCGCTTTCGCCTCCCTGATGATTTTTTCGTGGCCCGGATGCAGGATATCGAAAGTGCCGTTGAGCGTGACAATCGTCTTCCCTTTTTTTCGTTCTTCTTGCGCTACGTTTCCGATTTTTTCCCTCGGGATGGTTTTTTTGTCCTGGTCTGCGAGGATGAACGTCGCGGCCTGAGAGAGATTCGCGGCGATGTAAGAGGGATAGGCTTTCCTTGATTCTTCAATGTGCTTCGCGCCGTGGCCGGTAAGGACAAGGACCGAGCGCATGCCTGCGTTCTTGGCAAGCAGGACATCTGCCGGATGGTCGCCGATGACCCAGGACTTCTCGAGCGTCACGCCGAATTCCTTCTTCGCCTGCTCGACGAATTGGGTTCCGGGCTTTCTGCAGGCGCACCCCTGTTCGGGTGTGTGGCAGCACGCGTAGACTTTGCGGATGACAACGCCGTGTTGGTTTAGTTCAGCGGCCAGGTAATCGTTGAAGGCATGCATCTGCTGTTCGGTGTAATGCCCCCTCCCAACGCCGGACTGGTTGGTAACGATGAAGAGCGCGAACCCCTTGAGGCGCTGGAGCGAGGGGATGACATCGTCATAGAGCTCGAAATCTTCGACTTTATGGACGTAGCCGCTGTCTTTGTTCAGCGTGCCGTCGCGGTCAAGAAAGATGGCTTGCATGCTCCTTCAGCTCCTCGTACGCAACCGGCGCTGTGCCGACTTTTCCTACTTTTATGCCTGCCGCTTGGTTCGCCAGCGCCGCCGCCTGGTTGAGCGGCATGCCTGATGCCAAAGCGAGCGCGAGCGTGGCGATGACGGTGTCGCCCGCGCCAGAGACGTCATAGACTTTCTGCGCCACGGTCGGAATGTGCAGCGCAGGTTTTCCTTTCTCGAAAAGAGACATCCCTTTTTCTCCGAGCGTGAGGAGGACATGGCAGTCGAGCTCTTGGGTGAGCGCCTTGCCGGCGCGCTCGATTTCTTCTTTTGAGCTGAGCTGATAGCCAACCATCTCCTCCGCCTCTTTTTTATTCGGAGTGATGAGCGTGCACCCAATATACCAGAGTTTGTGCTTGGGCTTGGGGTCGATGAGGAGCGGGATGCCCTTCTTTTTGGCGAGCGCCTTGATGTCAATGATGAGCGCCTGTGTGACAGTACCCTTGGCGTAATCCGAGACGAGAATC
>JAUSJW010000014.1 GCA_030647105.1 Nanobdellota archaeon
GTCTGATTAGTGAGGTTAGGCAACCTACCCATCGGTGGCAGGGGCGGAATTGGCGGGGGCAGAGGGGGGACAGGAGGCACCTTTGTTTCATTCGTCTTGTTTGTGCGGTTGCCCGGTAAGAGTCCCGGAGGCACTGCATATTTTGCAGCGGGAGGGAGGGGCGGAAGCGAAGGCTGGAGTTGCACGGTAATGCTCGTGGGCGCGCTGGTCGTTAGTATTATCGTTTCCCTATGGCTTTCAAATCCGTTTTTTCGTATCGTTATGATGTGAGAACCCACATTCGATCTCGCTCTGTACGGGGTCTTCCCTCGTACAACTTCGTCAATAACCACTACAGCGCCGCTCGGCGTCGAGGTGACTGCAATGATGCCTTGGGCAATCGGGACGAAGAGGTTCACGTTCGCTGTCCGTTTCGCAGCGACTCTTGTTGTTGTCGCGGCCGGAAGATACTGCGGAAGCTTTTGGATTTTCACGTTATGCGAGCCTGCCGCGACATTGGTTAGTGTCAACGGCGTCACGCCCCTATAAGTTCCGTCTACATAGACCTCCAATCCTGGCATCATTTTTCCATTGACCCGGGCATTAATCGCCAGGGTTCCTTTTCCAGACGGTGCAGCTGCGTCGCCGGTAATGATTCCCTCGCACCCGGACAATAATAGAATCAGGACAATCATGCATAGCAATCCGGTTCGAAATCTCTTTTTCATTAGGTGGTTTATTACGTTATGGCCCTTCTTCAGTTTTTAGGCAAGGGGGTGAGGGGCACGATGATGTTCGTTCTTTTTCCTGCTCGGATTTGGACGGTCGCTGTCGCGGATTGGTAGCCAGCCTTTTCCAAGCGCACCGTATGCTCACCTGGCGCGAGATTCCGTATTGTGATGGCGGTTCTGCCTCTATAAGTATCGTCCACGTACGCGTCAGCGCGGCCGATGGCCGCGCCCCGCGTGCTCGCGGTGATGGTGAGGCTTCCGGTTGTCGTAGCTACGGATTGTCCGGAAATAGCGGCACATCCGCTTAGCACTAGCAGCGCAAGGAGTCCTATTACACAGGCTAGCCGGTTCATGGTAGCCTCTTTCGCGCGTCTCTCCTATATATTCCTTTCTTTCCGTATTCACTCCGGGGAAAATCTATTTAAACCCCCGCTTCTCGGCGTTATCGGGGTGAATGGTATGAAAATTCTTTCTGTCCATGCAAGGGAAGTGCTTGATTCGCGGGGAAACCCGACTGTCGAAGTCGACCTCAAGACATCGCAAGGCTTGTTCCGCGCTATGGTGCCTTCGGGCGCGAGCGCGGGCCAGCACGAGGCGCTCGAACTGCGCGACAAGGACAAGCGCTACGGCGGAAAAGGAGTCCTCAAAGCGGTCGCGAACGTCAATACGCTTATCGCTCCCCAAATCAAAGGCATGCTCTGCACCCAGCAGCGCGAGATTGATGACATTATGCTGAAACTTGACGGCACCGAGAATAAAGACAAGCTCGGCGCGAACGCCATTCTTCCGGTTTCGATGGCTGTTGCCAAAGCGGGAGCCGCAGCGCAAGGCATGCCGCTCTACAGTTATCTCGGGAGCCTTTTCGGTTCCAACCCTCATGTACTGCCCACTCCGATGTGCAACCTTATTAACGGTGGAAAGCACGCGGGTCAGGAGAACTCCATCCAGGAGCACATGCTCATGCCTGTGAAGGCGAAGACGTTCTCAGACGGCATCCGCGCCATCGCCGAGACCTATCACCAGTTGCACAAACTACTGAAGCAGAAATTCGGCGCCATGGCGACTTTGATTGGCGATGAGGGCGGCTTCGCTCCGGGTCAGCTGGCTACGACCGAGGAGCGTCTTAATCTTATGCTCGAGGCGGCCAAGAACGCGGGCTACGATGGAGAGATGAGTATCGCGATTGACTCCGCGAGTTCTGAATTCTTCTCGGATGGGGTTTATACGATTGGGTCCAAGAAATACACGGGCGGTGAGCTTACAGATTTCTACGCAGCGCTCGCGTCGAAGTACCCTATCGCGAGCATCGAAGACGGTCACGCGGAAGATGATTGGGACAGCTGGGTCGGCATGACCAAGAAGCTCGGTTCGAAGACGCAGGTTGTCGGCGACGACCTGTTCGTTACGAATACCCAAAGAATCCAAAGAGGTATTCAATTGGGAGCCGCGAACTCTGTGCTCATCAAATTAAATCAGATTGGTTCGGTTTCTGAGACGCTCGACGCCATTAGGATGGCACAGAAGACTGGTTGGACCGCTGTTGTGAGCCATCGTAGCGGAGAGACCGAAGACTCGTTTATCGCTGACTTGGTTGTGGCGACGAACGCCGGGCAAATCAAGACCGGGGCTCCTGCAAGAAGCGATAGAAACGCGAAGTACAACCAGCTCATGAGGATTGAGGAAGAGCTCTGCTCGAATGCGAAGTATCAGGGGATGATTAGGTAGCTTCCTTCTTTTTTTCAATTCTATTTGTCAGGTAGGTTTATATAACATCTATCCTTCTTCTTTTCCATGAATTTCCAGGATATCAAATCCATTGAGCCTGCGCAGTTTTACCTAGACTTGGCCTTCAGGCGGATGCGGGAAAAGGGGACCGAACTGCGGCAGACTAGACTCCAGGGAGGGCGCATTGAGAAGTCCCGGTACATCGAGACGCTCAAGATGCAGGTTGTTGCTGATACCCTCACTTCCCGGATGCAGTCCATCGTCAAGAGCTTCCCGAGCCTTGACACGCTTCCAGAATTCTACAATCAGCTCGTGCGGCTGCACATTGAGTACGGCCAGCTGAAACTGAGCCTCGGTTCCGTGCACTGGCTCGGCATCCGCGCGCAGAAAATCTTCCAGGAATACCGCACAAAGCTCAAGATGAACACACGCTTCGAGCGCGTCAATGTTCTCTCCCGCGAGTATCTGGGCCGCATCTCCTCTATGGTGAAACAGCTCAAGGGCGATTTTATCTTTTTAGAGCAGGCGCGCAAACTCATGAAGGGCTTTCCCACGATAAAGACGAGCCTGCGAACGGTTTCCATCGTCGGCTTCCCGAACGTGGGCAAGACAACGATTCTCTTCAAGCTCACAGGCTCGCCCGCAGAAATCAGCTCATATCCGTTCACGACCAAGGGGGTGAATGTCGCGTACATCGGCAAAGGCAAGGAGGCCATCCAGCTTCTCGACACGCCGGGAACGCTCGACCGCTTCGAGAAGATGAACGCCATCGAGCAAATCGCGTACCTCGCCATGAAGTTGTGCAGCCAGGGAATTGTGTATGTCTTTGACCCGACAGAAGAGTACCCTCTCGATAAGCAGGAGAAGCTCCTGGAAAAGCTCAAGAGGGATGTTAACCTTCCCTTGATTGTCTACATCAGCAAGACCGATGTCGGAGAGAAGGAGCGGATTGATTACCTCAAGAAGAAGTACGACACGATTACAGATATCGACGAATTGAAAGAGAAGATTGTCTCCCTCGTCAAGCCCTTCCCTGAGAAGGAAGAGGATTCAGAGCAAGAGCAAACCGAAGAAGTCGAATAATCCGTTTGAATGATTTCTTAAAAGATACGGCATATCGCGCTAAATTATAATGGGGGACAAAAGTGATTGATAGTATCTCCCTCTATTATATTCGAAAGACCTAACAACCTCTTATTAAGAGCTTAGGTCTTTTTTCAAATATATCGTTCTTGTCGGGAAGGGGATGCCTATCTTGTTCTTGCGCAGCGCCGCGTAAATCGCGGTCGTGACCTTGTCTTTCATGACCACCTTGTCGTCGAGATCGGCTATCCAGAAACGCGCGCTGAAGTCAAGGGCGAAGTCAGACATCTTGAGAAAGAACACCTCTGGCGCGGGCTCGACAAGAACGCCCTTGTCGGCCTTGAGCAGGTCTGTTGCGACCTTCTTCACCTTTTCAACGTCGCTTCCGTACTCAACGCCGAACGTCACAACGACGCGCAGCCTGCGGTCCGGAAGCGACCAGTTCATGATTTTGGAGTCCGCGAACTTGCCGTTGGGGATGATGATGAGCTCGTTGTTGACAGAGCAGATTTTCGTTGAGCGCAGGCTAATTTTCAGGACTTTGCCCACGGTGCCGTCGTCGAGCTGAATGGTGTCGCCGATGCGGATGCTCTTGTCCACAAGGATGGCGACCCCGCCGAAGATGTTGCCGAGTGTCGTCTGCAGGGCGAAGGCGACCGCGATGCCCGCGATTCCAAGCGACGCGAGGAGCGGGCCTACCTGCACACCCCAGACCTTTAGGATTCCGATGCCCGCGAGGAAGAAGATGAGAATGCCCACAAAGCGGTGGCCGATATGCAAGAGGCCGTCGTCCACCGCGTTTTTCGTGCGTGAGGCGAGCTTATGGCCGAACGAGTCCATGCCAATATTCAGCAGGCGCATCACAACAAACGCAATAAACAGGATCATCACACTATTGATTCCTTCCTTGACATACAGGTTGACTTGCTCTGAGAACTCGAGGAACTCGGCGGCGAAGCGCATGCCCAGAAAGAACACAAGGAGGGCGAGCGGCCTGCGCGTCTTCTCGACAACAAGGTCGTCCACCTGCGTCTGGGTGCGCTTCGCGATGGCGAGAAACACCTTTTCAGAGAGAAAGAGCAGCGCCTGCATCACGACGTAGGCGCCCACCATGACAATGATAGCTTTAGCGTAATGGAGATTCCAGAGATTTAACATCCATTGCGGGAGGTACATGGCCATACCCGAATGTGAAAATCAACGGTTCTTAAACTTTTCCGAGAAATAGTGAGCTAGAATAAAAAATCTATTTCGCCTTCTTGAGGTCGGTCACGACAATTTGGCACGGGCAGGCAATCTTGTGGTAGGCCCGCTCCATCGCCTTCTTCGCAGTTTCAAGGTTCTTCTTGTCTACGAGGAGCTCGAAGATGGTGTCGCCCTTCTTGAACTGCGCCGCCTGGCCGACCGGCCTTCCAAACGCGAGCTGCATTCCCGTTGAGAAACGGTCAGCTCCCGCGCCCGAGGCGATAGGGTTCATGCGGAGAATATGATAGGGGTATTTCTTGACCCGGAAAAAGTAGCCTTCCTTGCCCAGGACAGTTTCGAGCAGCTTGTTCGAGGTCAGGCGGGCGCTCTCCACGCTGTTGTCGCGGAGCTGCAGCGAGGACTTGGTGCAAAGCTCAAGTTTGAGATCCCAGTCCGCCTTCTGAAGGTCGCCCATGACGAATCGGATAATCTTGCTATTATAGCCTGTCTTGATGAAACTCTGTCTCTTGTACCTTGAAATTCTGGTGTAAGGCCGCTCCAGTTTCCTGTAGCAGATACCCTTTCGTATGCGCGCCATAAGCCTATTGGAGTTTCAGGTGATTTTTAAAGGTTGCGGTAATGATTCGAGGTCTTTTCGAAGGAAAAAGAGCTAGAAACCGACAAAAAACTCAGGCTTATGCCCATACAAACCATAAGAAGAGGGAGGAAGCGAGAACGGCGACTATTGTGAACGGAATCCCGATTTTTGAAAAATCCCAGAACGTGCTGCGGACGCCCTGGTTCTTGAGGATGCC
>JAUSJW010000021.1 GCA_030647105.1 Nanobdellota archaeon
TGTGAACTGCTTGGGACGCGCCTGGCGGCCGTTCGCGATGATGACCCAGCGGTCGAGGAAATAGTCCTTTCTCAGCTCCATAGTGGGTTTTTGAGCGTGAGGGTATAAAATGGTTTCCTACCATCTCGCAATGACAAGTCAAAAAGAAAAACTGAGTAAAATGAGATTTCCATGGATCTGCCCTTTGGGAATCGCTCCTTTCAGAAAGCTTAAATAGCTCTTTAACGCCAAACGATTATGCGTATCTTCGGGGCGTTCAAGGGTGTCTTCGACTTGCGAAAGACCTGGAAATCGTTTGTCGTTGACTTGCTGTTTTTCTTCGTTCTGGGGGCTGCGCTCGGGCTTCTGACGATACGCGACCTCATCGGGCAGAACCTGCTTGCTTTGGGGGATACGGTTATCCAACAGAGCGCGACGCTGAAGTTCTCCGAACTCATCTTCCAGTCGGTCTATTTCCAGCGCATCCTTCTTCTTGCTGGCGCGGCCGCGCTCGTGACGTATCCGTTGTATTGTCTGTTCCACGGCTGGCTGTGGAAGTACGCGTGCCAGCTGCGAGGCAAGGAGTTTAAGGTAAAAAAATTCTTCCTCGTCAATCTCCTTTGGTTCCCTCTTTTCTGTGTCTATGTCCTTGTGAGCTTTCTCTTCTCCTACGTCGACACCATCGCGCAGAGACTGAATCCCGGGACGTTTCCGCTGATGGGGACGATTTCGAATATCCTGTTTTTTCTCATCGTGTATTTCGCCTTCCTATCCTACGCGCTCCTGACAAAAGAGAAGGCAGGAGCGAGCATCAGGAAGGCGTTTTCGATGGGCTTCGGGAAAAAAGGGTTCCCGCTTGCTGTGGCGTTAGTCGTGATGGTCGCGGCTATGCTCCTTATCTCCAGCCTTTCCGCGGTTTCCTCCCTGCTGTTCCTTATCCTGACGTATGTGAGCTATCCAGCGCTCATGATTTGGCTTCGCTTTGTCGCGCTTGAGGTGGTGGAAGGATGAGGTTCGAGAAACGCCTCTGGAAGAGCCTGCTCTTTGATGTCGCGTTCCTTGTTGTCGCGATCTTACTTGCGCGATTTGGAGTGCGCTCCACCCCGGTCGTGATTCACGCTTTGCTGTTCATCGCGCAGATTGCCGCCTATGGCTATCTGAAATGGCGCGTGCTGAAGCTCTATGCTGAGCCGAAGTGTGGATTTCTCTCCATCGCTATTTCGACCGTGGCGCTGGGTGGGGCGCTTTTCCTATTCGGGACCCTCCTGCTCTGGCTCGTGAAGATAGGAATACAGCAGAGTTTCCAGAATACCCTCTCGATAGTCATCGTTTCTGTCCTCGGCGTTGCTATTTACCCCGCTCTCCAGGGGATGCACGCCTCGCTTGCCCGTGGAGAGGCCTGGTATACGGGGTTTGCGAGGGGAAACAAACTGTATCTTTACCTCTTAGCGGAAGCTGCCATCTTTGCGGGATGGTACGGCCTCTACCGGCTCTTCGCCCTGCTCTTGCCGTGGCCGTCGCTGAATACGATTTTCCAGCTTCTGACTATCTTGCTTGTTCTGCTCTTTAATGCGATAAATCGCCAGTCTTTGCAGGAACAGAAGAAAATCACGTGAGCAAGAAGCAAAGTTGAAGCAGTTGAGCCAGTTTATTATTTGAAACGAAAATCCCATGGATCTGCCCTTCGGAATTCGCTGCGTTTAAAACGTATCCGTGGAAATTTACCTTTAGGTTCATCTTGACCATAAACTATAAATGCTGAATCCGCATTTCTCCCTCCATGCGACCGAAAATCTCAATTATCGGAGCCGGCAATGTGGGAGCGACGACCGCGCACCTCGCGGCGCTCAAGGGTTTGGGGGACATCGTGCTCATCGACGTCGTTGACGGCGTTCCGCAAGGGAAGGCGCTCGACATTCTTGAGAGCCTCCCGCTTGAGAGGAGGAGCGTCCATGTGTTCGGCAGCACTTCGTATGACGCCATCGCGCATTCTGACATTGTCGTGATTACCGCCGGCCTTGCGCGTAAGCCTGGCATGAGCCGGGACGATTTGCTGCTCAAGAACGCCGAGATTGTCGCGGGCGTGAGCAAGCAGGTGCGGCAGTACGCGCCTGAGGCTATCGTCATCGTTGTGAGCAATCCTTTGGACGCGATGGTGCATGTCGCGGCCGCTGCGGGTTTTCCCCGGAGAAGAGTCATCGGGATGGCGGGAGTTCTCGATTCCACGCGCTTTGCTACATTCATCGCGGAAGCCGCCGGAGTTTCTGTCGAGAACGTGCAGACGCTGGTTCTTGGAGGCCACGGCGACCAGATGATTCCGTTGATTGAGTGCGCTAGAATTTCCGGCATGCCCCTTTCGCAGTTCCTGAATCCTGAGCAGATTGCAACGATTGTCGAGCGGACCAAGAACGGCGGGATTGAAATTGTCAATTACCTCAAGACGGGCTCAGCTTACTACGCGCCCGCCGCCTCTGTCGTTGAGATGATTGACGCGATTCTGTACGACAAGAAGAAAATCCTGCCGTGCGCCTGCTGGCTTGAGGGCGAGTACGGGGTTTCTGACGTGTTCATCGGCGTGCCGGCGAAGCTGGGCAGAAAGGGCGTTGAGCAAGTGATTGAACTGGCGCTTTCGCTCAAGGACAAAGAGGCGTTCTACGCCAACGTCGCGCATGTCCGCGAGATGGTCGCGAAGACGGGCGTTTAGGTCCCTTCATTCAGACGGAGTTCTTCTTTCCTTAATCATCTTCAAGAACAATTCATGAATTTTTGTCTCTCCTTCTATCTCAGGGTGGAAGGTTGATGCTAACAAATTGCCCTGCCTGACAAGCACCGGGTTGCCTTGATACCTCGCGAGGACTTCCGCGCCTTTGCCGACTCTGGTGATGAGCGGGGCACGGATGAAGGCGGCCTTCACAAGGCCGATGCCCTTGACGTCGATGTCCTCCTCGAAGCTGTCAAGCTGGGCGCCATAGGCGTTCCTCTTCACGGAAATGTCAAGGAGGCCGAGGGGCTGCTGAGAATCTCCTATAATCTCTTTTGAAAGAAGAATCGCGCCGGCGCAGGTTCCGAAGACCGGGAACCCTATCCTCGCTTTTCTTTTTATTTCTTCATCCAGGCCCTGGCGGCGAAGAAGTTTGTTGATAGTTGTGGACTCGCCGCCGGGCATGATGAGGCCATCGACTCTTGAAAGGTCTTCTTTGGTGCGCACTTCTTTCGCATCAACGCCGAGTTTACACAGGACAGCGAAATGCTCCCTGAAATCGCCCTGCAGGGCAAGAACTCCTACCATCCCCTGTCCTGGAGACGCGTGGGAAGCGAAGAAATCTCCAGGCCCCGCATGGCCTCGCCCAAGCCTTCGGAGACCTTCGCGAGCAGTTTCGCGTCATTGAAATGCGTGACCGCCTCAACGATGGCTCTCGCGTAGCGCCTTGGATTGGACGACTTGAAAATGCCTGAGCCGACAAAGACTCCGTCGCAGCCGAGCTGCATCATCAAGGCTGCGTCAGCTGGAGTAGCTACGCCGCCCGCCGCGAAGTTTACGACCGGAACCCTGCCGAGTTTTTTTGTTTCGAGGACGAGTTCTAATGGGACGCGCTCCTTTTTCGCGTATGCGAGGAGCTGGGCTTTTGACAGGCTATCTAGAGCCGTGATGTCTTCCTTGACCCTGCGCACGTGCCTGACCGCTTCTACGATGTTGCCGGTTCCCGCCTCGCCCTTGGTTCGAATCATCGCCGCGCCCTCGTTAATTCTTCTCAGGGCTTCTCCTAGGTTTGTGGCTCCGCAGACAAAAGGAATCTTGAAAAGCGATTTTTCCACATGGTGCTTGTCGTCCGCGGGCGTTAAGACTTCTGACTCGTCGATGTAGTCGATATTCAATGCTTCCAGAATCTTCGCTTCGGCGATGTGGCCGATGCGGCACTTCGCCATGACTGGGATGGTGACAGCTGCCTTGATTTCTCTAATGAGCTTGGGGTCAGACATCCTCGCGACGCCGCCTTCCTTTCTGATGTCGGCGGGAACGCGCTCTAATGCCATGACCGCGACAGCGCCCGCGTCCTCGGCGATTTTGGCTTGCTCGGCGGTGACGACGTCCATGATGACGCCGCCCTTGAGCATTTCGGCGAGGCCAGATTTGAGGCGGAAGGTTGATTTTTCCATAGGGGAGAGGATATGCGGGCGTCTTTTAAAGGTTTCTTCGTGGAAGTGGAAAAGCCCACTCTGACGTAGAATCCTTACTTTTTCCTGCACACAAAGAAGCAATGGTCCTTCTCGAAGGGCTCTAACGTGCGCTCGTCGACGATGATGAGCTCCTTGCCTATCTGCTCGCGGACTTCACGGAAGATGACTGCCGGCTTTTTTGTGATGTCGACTGACCTCGCTTTCACAGCCAGAAGGCCGTAGCCGCCGTCCTTGAGAAATGCCTTGCAGTTCTTGAGGAAAATCTCGGCCTGGTTGCGCTGGGCGACGTCCTGGTAGACGACGTCGACCTCGCAGACCTTCGCGGCGTACTGCTCGGGGTGAGCGGCGTCCTCGAACAGCGCGGTCATATTGGGGCGCTGCTCGCACAGGAACACGAAGTTTCGAAGCACTCTCGGAGCGACGTCAAGGCCGAAGAGGAATCCGTCCTCGCCAATCATGTCAGAGACGTGGCTTGGCGTCGTGCCTGTCGAGCAGCCGAGATACAGGACGATGTCGCCTTTCCGGATGCCGACGTTGGAGGCGCCCCTGAGAATAGCGGCTCCAAGCTTGCTCTTGGTCGGGTCCCACTGGCGGTATTCCACGCCATCCTGGATGACGAGGCGCTCATTGTAGACCTTCTTGCCGGGGTTGAGGCTCTTTGTGAAGAGGGCTTGCTTCTCCTGGAAGACCTCGAAAATCTTGGAGGGCTCAATCATTTGCGCCACCTCTTCATCGGCGGCTTGCGCTCTCTTGAATAGGCTCTTGGCTCACGCTCTTCTGCTGGTTCCTGACGCTTCTGGAAACGCTGGGCAGGGCTCGAGTTCTTTCTTTGACTATTGAAAACCGGCCTTGAAAAGGAGTTTTTACGAGGCTCTGCGCCTCTCTCTTCACGCTCTCTAGACCGGAACGCCGGACGCTCCTCCCGATTGGATCCTCCTCTTGAAAAGGATCTCTCGGGCGCAGGCGCTCTCCGCGCTCTCCCGTAACTGGGCCTCTCCTCTTGCTCGAAGCGTTTGATAGGCTTGCGGTAACGGGGGCCGTCTTGTTCCCTTTCTGCGGGGCGCTGGAATCCTTGCTGCGCGCGGTCGAAGGGCTTGCGATATCTCGGTCCGTCCTGAACTTCTCTTTCGGAAGAACGGAAGCCTTGCTGAGGGCGGTTGAAAGGAGCGGGACGCTTGTACGCGCCGGGGAAGGGCGCTTTGGGCGAGGCTTCTGTACGCTCGTCCTTGCTTCTGGGCGGGAAGGGCTTTCCGTCCTGCCGCGCGAATTGCCGATTGAAGACCCTGTGAGGATAGGGAACCTTCTGACCTGCATCGATTCGTTCCTCTCTCTTCCTTGGCGCGAAGCCGCGCATTTCGCCAGATGGTGAACCTGTCCGCCTGAATGGAGCGGGAGCTGAAGAGGTTCCCGGCGCCCGGTCTTGCTGGACCCAGGCCGGGATGCTTTCTCGTTTCTGATACATAGGAGTGGGCTTTGAAGAAGGAGCGTTTGCTGAAGGCGCTTCGTGTTTTCCTGCAGGGAACGCGGGCGCCTGCTTCTTGCTCCTTGGAAGATGGGTTTTCTCTTCCAGCTCTTTCTTGAGGCGATCGGCGATGAACTCGCCCTTGAAGTAATCCATTTTGACAGCCATGGCGAGCTTGTCCGCGAGCTGTCTTGCTCTCCTGCCTTTTTCTTCTCTTGGCGCCTGGGCGACAAAGGGATGGTGCATGATGTAGCCAAATTTCGGCGGGCGAGCGCCGGTCGTGAGATGGCGGAAGAGGGCTTTTTCAGCGCCGAGGATTTGAAGCGTGGAAGCGGGGAGGAGCATGAGCTTTTTGAGTGAGCCAGTATGCTCGATGAGTTTCGCGGCGATGGCTGTGCCGGCGATGGCTTTGAGGTTGGGCGCATGTTTGGAGAGGGCGCGCTCTAGGTACTCATGGAGAGCGTTCTTCTGGGCAAAGAGGGAATGGAGCAGGGCCGCGAGGTCGAGAATCGGATCGAGGTCTTCTTTTTTAAGGTCCGCGCCCATCGTGCCCCGCGCCTTGACGTCGGCGAGGAGAGCTTCTTTTGAGCGTGTGGCGACGAGCTCCGCGAACTTCTCGTTGTCCTGCAGCGAAACCGTAAACTCTGGATTGTAGAGCGCGTACCACTCCCTCAATCTCCGGCTCACCTGATTGGCGGAACGCTCGAGGTCAGCCATGGAATTGATGGCCTGTCCAATAAAGTTGTCGACGCAGACCGATGCCTTGATTTTTTGCTTGACTATGTCTAAATTGAAGTCGCGAAGAATGGCGCGGTACTTTTGAGCCTTGAGAGCTGTGAGAAGGGGGGAGGGGATGGGGTCCTGACTTTCCAAGGGCGCATCTGCCAGAGTCTCCTTCACAATTTTTCCCGCCTGGTCGACAATGAACTCGCCCAGGAGGTGCTTCACGATTGCTTTGGGCATAGCTCTTTGGAATGAAAAGTTGTTTTTAAAGGTATGGGAGTTGCCTTAGATAGGCGCAGAACAGGATTAGCTAATAGTCGTTCCCTTGAACGCCTTGCCGTCGAGGATGTTCCTTAGATTCTGCAGGTCCTTTCCAGCGAGAGTGACCTTGAGCCCCGAGGCCTCGGCTTCCTTAGCCGCGATGGGATCAAACGGAGCGTTCATGCCAGGCTTCCAATCTGAGCCTACGAGAGTGCGAAACTCCTTCCAGGATACAGATTTGAGCGGTTTCGCGTCCGCATACTTCTTCGGGTCCTTGTCGTAGACATACTCAGTATTCGTGAGGTTGATAACGCCGGTTCCAAACTGCTTCGCGAGGAGCACGGCGTCATAATCGGTGCTATGGCCTGGCTTCCATCCGCAGCAGACGATGATTTTGGCGTTGGTCGTGATGGTCTCGCTGGGGTCAGAGACGAGCTTGCCGAACGTGAGCTCCTTGGGAAAGATGCTGTGGAGCAGCATTGCGTTCATCCGTGTCGCCTCGATTCCTAACCAGTCCTTCTGGCCGTCGCTGAGCGGCGCGAGCTTGCTGGCTGCCTCCTGGTATTTCCTCGCGACCCCTCCGCCGCCGCAAATGAGCGCGAATTTCGCGCCTTTCTCGACATAGGAAAGAACGAGCTCCCTGAGCGGGTGGAGGAACGCAATATCTATCTCGTCCGGGCAAATCAAGGAGCCGCCTAAGGAGATGACAAACATTCTATGCCCCCAAACCGATGAGGCTTACACCCAGGATGATGAGGGCGACGCCTGTCCATTTCATCGTGTTCATTTTTTCCCCTAAAAATTTAATTGAGAGCAGCGGGACCCAGACATAGACAAGAGCGACGACTGGATAGAGGACGGAGAGCTCCCCGCCCCTCAATGCAGGGATAAAAAGAAGAGTGCCTAAGGCGTAAAAAAGGATGCCTAAGAGCAAATTCTTGTTGTTCAGCATGGCTTTGGGGTGGAACGTGAAGCTGGCGCTTGCCCGTTTCATATAGAGCGGACCCATGGCGCCGACCGTGGCAGCCAAAGCAACCAATAACACAGCCCAGAGTTCAGTCATGAGGAACCTCCTTGCTGCCCAGGCTTACAAAAACCACGCCAGCGACGATGGCCAAAATGCCTGACCACCGCAGCGCGTTGAGAATTTCTCCGAAGAAGTGGGATGAGAGGAGGCCCACCCAGATGTAACTTGTCGCAATGATGGGATAGAGCACGGTGAGCTCTCCGCCTTTCAGCGCGATGAGCATGAGGACCGCACCGAGGCCGTAGAGCGCGAGGCCGCCGATGAGGTAGTAATTGGTGAGCAGACCGAGAAACGTGAACTCGAAGTTTTTTACACCGAACTTGTAGAGCACCTGGGCTGTCGAGGTGAACACGGTCGTGAGAACCATGAGCAGAATCGCCCAGGGTTGGGCTTTCATTTGGTGATTTCCTCGATGACAGAGGCAAATGTAGGACGGGTGATGAACACACCAATACTAATGCCGAGGATAGTGGTGATGGCGAAGCCCTTGAGCAGGCCAGCGCCCGCGAAGAGCAGAGGAATCATGGACACGACGCTTGTGAAATACGCCGCCATGATGATAAAAAAGGCTTTCTTGAATCGCTCTTTCCAGTCGTAGATGGGACCCCCTTTCTTCTTACCAAGGGTTTCGTCGGTGATAATGACTTGGTCGTTGACGCCCATACCGACAGTCACCAAGATGCCTGCGATGCCGGCGATATCGATATTCCACCCGATGAGCGCCGCGAGACCAAAGAGCATCAGGACTTCGCAGAGCATGGTGAACGTGACGGCGAGAGAAACTCCGAAGCGGCGATAATACGCGTAGAGAACGCCAGCCACTGAAATTGCCGCGATGAGGCCCACCCAGAACGCGTTCTTGATGAATTCCTCGCCTAATTGGGGCGAAATGGTGTCAAGCTTCGCGATGCCAATTTCCACCGGGAGGGAGCCAGTGATGAGCAGGGTCTGGAGCTGCTTCATGTTTTGGAGCGTGTTGATTGCGGCGTCCTGGCGACTTCCACCCGTTCCTGAGCCCGTAATCTGGATATCTGTGACGACGCGGCCCCTCAAATCAGTCGCGACGTTCAGCTGGTCGACCTGAGCGCCGTCGAGATAGAGGTAGAGCTTGTCCTGAAGGTATCCCGCGTCTTCAGCGCTAGTCGGGAGCGTCTCTGTGGCGTCGGCGAAGCGCTGCGCCGCCTCCTGCGAGAGAGTGATTGAGAAGCGGAAACTGCAGACCCATCCCTGACTGGTATCAAAGCATCCCTGGTTCGGGTCGAGGCCTGAGCAGTCAGGAGAACGGCACACGTTGCGGATATCGTCCCCGCCCCTGAAAGTTGTGACATTATTGATAGTGGCTTCAAATTTCCCCTGCTGAGCGAGGAGATCCTTGACTTCTTCTTGCGTCGCGCCCGCGATTTCCACGACCACGTACTGGGCGCCGGAGCCGAGGGGCGGAGGAAGGTCGTTGGCCTCGCGGATAACTAAGTCAGAAAGACCATACACGTTGAGGCGCTGACGCATACTCTCGATGAGGAGGTCCATCTCATCTGCGGTGATGGGCTCTTTGGGCTGGAGCAAGACGCGCGTTCCGCCCTGAAGGTCGAGCCCTTTTCGGACATTGGTCTTTGGCGCTTCATAGACGGTAAGTCCAAGATTGTTGGGGTCCTCGATACGCAAGGTGTACGCTCCTTTATTGGTGAGTATCGAGATGGAGGTATTCGCGGGAAGATTCTCGATGAACGTGTCGTAGTCATCAAGATTCCGGATGGGGAGATTATTCATCGCCGTGATGACTTCCCGGCTCATGGGTGGGGCTTGAGGCTTGGGGCTTTCCATACCCGCGAAGGACGCGCTCGAATTGGCGGCGACGTTGCGGATGGCAGCGCCGTTGTTGAAGGGATTGGGATGGATGGCGACAATCGCGAGCAACAGGCAGACGAGCAGGAAGATGACACGGGGCTTGCGAAGCAGGTTCATGCCTTCACCTCTTTCTTCTCGTGCCTTTCCACGTGCCAGAGGATAAGACTCGAGTTCTGGAGCCAGGTATTGAACAGGTCCGCAAGGAGGCCGATAAGGAGAATGACCATGATTTGCTTGATAACCTCATTCTGGATGAAAAAGAGTGAGATTGTTACGGCAGTGAGCGTTGTGATTGACATCATCATGCCGGTCTTGAACGCCGAAGCGAAGCAATCGCGGACAGACTCGTCCCCGCGCTTAAGCATGCGGGTGTTGAGCAGGATTTCCGTGTCGATGGAGTAGCCGATGAGCATCAGGAACGCCGCGATGCCCGCGGTACCAATGCGCATCCCCATAAGGTCGGCGACGGCCATGGTGGTGACGATGTTTGAAAACGTGCTCAGCATCACCGCGAAGCTGGGCAGCAGGGAGCGAAAGATGATGAACACGACAATGCCGATAAAGATGAACGCGATGACCATGGCGTTAAAGGTCTGCTGGAAGAAGCTTTCGCCGAGCGAAGAGCCGACGCTTTCCAGCGAATACTTGGATTTTTCCAGCTTTTCGCCAATCGCACCCTCGGCGGCGAGAATCAGCGCCTGCACGTTTTCCGTTGTGGGCGACTGCAAGTCGGATTCGACGATGAAGCCAATGCTCCGTCCCGATGACCGCAATTCCCGGACATTGATTTCGTGCGGAGCCAAGGCCGGCTCAAGCGCCGCTTCGATAGTTGACAATTCCACCTGCTTGTCTGTGAGGAACGTGAAGGTGAGGCCGCCCTTAAGGGAGATGTCCTTAGCGAAGATATCGCCGGTCTGCGCATAGTTCTGATAGAGCAGGAAGAGCGAGATAATGGTGATAATGAAGGGAATATAGAATATTTTCTTGTAATTGAGCATAAACCAATTGAGAACCTTTTCCCCCATCATCCACCTAGAGGCTCTGGGGCGATTTTTAAAGGTTTCTAGTGGCCGGTTACGCCCAGCCAGCGTGCAAAAAGGGGCAAAAGCCCCTTGCCGAGACCGGCTAGAGGCTCAAGAGTCTCGGAATCGCTTCCATGAAGAGTGCCAAACTGAATTATTAGGGGTATTGGCTCCTTCCCCAGGCAAGATTAATTAATGAGGAGAGTAAAAGAAGGTTATGGGATTGCTTGACCGCCTGTTCGGTTCTTCTGATGTGGCTGCGGAAGACGCGCAAAAAGAGGATACTGAGTTCTTGAACGTCTGGGAAGCGTATCTACAGACTGTCGCTCCTAAGAAATCGGCCTTTGAACGCGGCGATTTTACGGAGACGCGGCGTCTCCTCACCACGGAACTCGCAGACCTGCACGTGGAAGTGCGCGATGACGCCGCGCTTCTGCGGGACCTCAACCGCATCGAGCATGATAAACGGCTCCATCGGATTGAGCGGATTGACTATGCCTTAAATTACGAAACAACGCGACACAAATATCTCGCCCAACTCCTCAAAGAGTTGCTCCGCGTTCTGCTGGCGCAGATGCAGATTGTACAACACCTGATTATTGAGGTAGCGAAACGTGAGGCATTTTCTGCCCATTTCACGAAGCAGGGCGAACTCGAGTCTGTCATCATCGGGAAAATCCAACACAAAAGAATGAGCTCGTTTCCGAATCTTTTTCCCACCATCATGAAAGGCGGGCGCATCATCCGAAGAATGAATGCAAGTGAACGGAGACTGTTCAACCACATGAAGGGCGGAATGCACCAGATTTTATCGAATGAGTTGTCAGAGGGAATCACCTTTCAGTGGACCCTTGCCGTTTTCAATGGATTGCAGGACTGCATCGACCAAGAAATCGCGAAAGGCACCTTTCCAGGTTATAGCCCTGACATCGACTTCGAATTTGTCAACCGGCCCGAATTCCTCTCGTTTGCAAAGGAGAAGCTTCTCGAAGTTCGCGAGCGACCGGTTTCAGATAGAACCCTCCAAGTTTTTGTCTATACATTTAGAACCTGGTTCACATTTGTCAGAGAACAAGTCCCGGCCTAGAACAGCGCCTGAAACAATCCCGCGAAGAATCCGAAGCCGTCAAAGCCTGGAATCGGGAGCATGTTGAAGATGCCAAGGAGCAGATTGAGGCGCGCGAAGGGAACGACATAGGGGAGATATTTGGGCTTGACTTTTCCAGCTTTGACTGCGAGGATAGCCGCACCCCACATCAGGAAGTTCAGCGCGGGGCCAGCTAGGGCGACAATCGAGGACTCCAGGGGCGGGAGCGGGGAATGCGCGACGAACGCGCCTACGAGGAACATGAAGGGGAAGCCGATGGCCTTGAGGATGATAACCAGAAGGTACCAGCCGTAGGGCGCGTACAAGACCGCCTGCGCGCCAAAGGCCATGGCCACGAACTTGTGCGCGAGCTCATGGAAGACGACCGCGGGGCCGGCGACGAGCGCCGAAACTTTGAGCTGCTGCCACCTGCTTTTCTTGTACGCGTCGAGCGGGTCTCTTCCGGGCCGGCCGATGAAGTCTGAGAAAATGTAGCCTAAAACGAAGGACATAATGATGATGTCGATGAGCTCGAAGAAGAAGGAAGAAGTGTAGGGCAAGAGGCCTAACGGAGCGAGAATCGTGTCTCTTGTGAGGTCTAGGAAAAACATGGGGTGAGTTAGGAAGGATTACTATAATAAGGCTTCGGCCCGGCATAAAAGAAACTAAGATTCCCATGGATCTGCTCCTGCGGGAATTGCTTCCGTATAATCTCCGGAAATTGAGGAGAAACCGATATAAACCTCCTCGCTCCTACTCTTTTTATGACAGATTTGGTCGCTTGGGTGTCGAATGATAGCGCTGAGATGAAACACGTTTCGCGCGTCGTCGAGGGCGGGGAATGGGAGCACGTGTTCCTGCTAACAACTGCTGAGGTCAAACATCCGCTGCCTTCCGGAGAGAAGGTGCGCGTTGTTACGTTTGATGGAGCGAAACCGATGCCGGAGCTCGTGAAGGACTTGCGGAAGGCGCTGGAAGGGAATCTTGATATCTTTGAAACTTCTGTGAATCTGATTGCGGGCTCGGGAAAACAGCATTCGGTGCTGCTGAGCGCATTGCTTCAGATGGGGTGCGGAGTGCGGATTGTCGCGTATACCGCAGAAGGCGTACGAGAATTGTAGATTATTCTAATTCTTCTTGGGCTTCCCCGGGATCATACTCAAAGGTGCCGTCTTTGCGCTTGGACTTTCGAATCCATTTTTCTTCTTCCAATTGGCCCAGAAATACCGTCAACTGAGGAACTTCTTTCTTGGGAAGGTTAAACTCTTGAAGGATATCTTCAATTTTAATGTCCCATTTTTCAGCTAGAAATTCTTTGAGAGATTCTTTAGTAAGCATGGGAGCTACTCTTTCTTGCTCAAATAGATATGATACCCGGACTGCCTCGCGATGTCTTCCATGTTGCCGAAGACTTCCTCCATTTTCTCTGAGAGGTGGCGGCCGCCTTTCTGATGGCGGACGACGAGCTGGAGCGTTCCGCCCTTGTTCAGGTGATTCTTTGACTCTTCGATTAGCTTGATGCACAACTCCTTGCCTGCGTGCTGGGGGGGATTGGACAGAATCACGTCGAAGGTTCCAAGCTTTCCGAACAGGTCGCTTTCGACAATCTCTACCTTCACCTTATTCTCTTCCGCGTTCTTCTTCGCGAGTTCCAACGCGCGCTGGTTGACATCGGAGAGCGTAATCTTCAGTTCGGGATGCCTTGCCGCGATGGCAATCCCTACCGGGCCGTAGCCGCAGCCGAGGTCAAGAAGGTCGCCTTTTTCCGGGAGGCGGCATTCCTTGATGAGGAGCTTTGAGCCTTTGTCTATGCGGTCCTTGGAGAAGACTGACGCGTCGGTGTGAAAAAGGAAGAGACTCTCGTCAATTCTCAGGTATACCTTTCCGGGATGGTTGCTCGCGCGGGGCTTTCTTGAGAAGTAATGTTCAGTCATTGGGCATCGGCCTGCGCGAGGTTCGTCATTGTATCCCTAAGAGGTAATACAGCAGGCGGTCTGTCGCCTTCCAGAGCTCCTCCGCCTTGCCCGCGACGATGACACAATTGTCGAGGAAGAGCACGCTTGTTTCGTTCTCTGTCGCGAAGTAGATGACGGGCACCCCTTTATCCTCGCACGTCACGGTGGGCCGCTCGCTGCACGGGTAGGTCTCGTTATTGGTGCACGCCGCGACGACGCCCTTGCCGAAGGCGTTGATGAGCACCTGGTCAGTTTCTCCTACCGCGACACCGATGTACTGCAGGCCATCATCCTTGGGGTCGAAGGTGATGAAGACGTTCCGATTCTGCTCGAAGGCGGTAAAATTGGGCTGGCCGACCATCGTGATTCCTTCAGTGTCGCGGGGTCCGAAATGGAACGGGAGATTGATTTCCTTGGTGCGCGCCGGGTTGACGACACTAGTATACCATAGATTGTCGTACTTGACAAAGCTGTGCTGGTTATAGACATAGCCTTGCGCGGGCTTGAGCTTGCCTTCCAAGTTGCGCTGGTTGAGTTCTTCGAGGGTGAGCGGAGCCTTCTGGAGCAGTTTCGGGACGAAGATGACCGCCAGCAAAATAAGAAGGATTATGCCACCGGCTATCATCATCACCTTGTCGGTGTTGAAGGGCTTGACCTCTGGAGTTTGTGACGCTTCCTGAACCACTTCCGCATTTCGTTTTTCAGGAGCGTTTTCTTCGGGAATCGCGATATCCTCTTCCCGGGATTCTTCTCCCCACTCTGCTTTCATGAAAGAGTCTTCTTCTGTCTTTGAAGCTGGAACTGGGACCTCCTCGTAGTTTTCCTCTTCGCTCATGGGATAACCCCTAAGAGCGCGTAGGAGATACGGTCAGTGAGCTGGTTGAAGCCATAGCCGACATTGGATTCGACAATGATGCACTGCCCCTCCTGTCGAATTTCATGCTTTTCTCCTAAACGATAAGAAAGCACGGGCACGAACTGCGTCGCGTTGGCGCAGGTGATAGCTGGGAGGCCATACCGGTTTTCGGTCGTGAAGCCGTTGCGCATCGGGATGCCGGTAGAGGTTGAGAGCCTAAAGAGCGCCTGCGCGATGTCCGCGGCGGCGGTGGAATTGACATCTGAAGTCGCTTGGAACTGGAGCACCCCTGGCTTCAATGAGGGAGGCACGGGAATGGACTCGATGTCCTGCGGGAGATAGAGGAAGGTCGCGGTTCTGCCGTCAATTTTCGCCTGCCAGACCGAGCCGCCGTTCTCCTGCGCGAGCGTGAACTTGGTGCCCTTGTAGCGCATGGTTGTTGAGCCGCTGGT
>JAUSJW010000026.1 GCA_030647105.1 Nanobdellota archaeon
GAGCTTCTGCGGGTCCTCTTTTTGGAGGCGCTCAATCTCCTCGAATCGTTGGTCGCCGACAAGCAATTTCTCCTGCCCCAGAATCGCCTTGGCCGCTGTATTGAGCTTGTAATCATCGAGCTTGATGAAGGACATCTTCAGGAGGCGCAGGCCGTCGAGGACTGCCCTGCCCGGGAAATCCGCGGTCGAGTCCTCGTAGAACGATTCCTGGATGCGGAGCTTGCATTCATCGAGCGTTCTGCCCAGAATGAATGGAATCTGGTGGGCATTGAAACGCTCACGGATGACCTTAATGTCGAAGTCGATGAGGTTCCAGCCCGTGATGACGTCAGGGTCCTCCTCGCGTACTGCGTTTGCGAAAGCCTCGAGCATCTCCTTTTCAGTCTTGAAGGTCTCCGCGTTCTTGTACGTTCCTTCTCCGATGAGCAAGACTTTCTTGACGCGCTCGCTGTAGAGGGAAATCGCATAGATGTTCGACGCTTTCATGTCGGTCTCGATGTCGATGGAGAGGACGCGGAGCTTCGCCTCGCATTTCGCTGGCGCGATTTCAGGATTGAAGAAGACCTTGTCGACGGCGAACTCTGGGCGCGACTCCGGGGTTCCGGTGATGCTGACACCCGCCTTGATGTCGTAATCGATCAGGAAGCGGTAGGCGAAGCGGATGTCCGCCTCGTAGCTCGGGATGGCGCGCTCCATGAAGATTTTCCGCAGCTCCGGCACTTCGCCAGGAAGGGTGAGCGTGACTTTCGCCACCGGCTCATCGTCGAAGTTCTTGAAGTCCGATGTTTCGACTGTGATGTTCTTGGCGTCCAGTTCTTTGAGAATTTTCTGCGCCTTCTCGCTGTCCCTCTCCCGCACCCAGAAGTAGGGCTTGAATTCGTTGATGGTAAGGAAGCTCTCGCCGTTCGTCAGCCTCCCGAAAAGCAGAATATGCGCCTTGCCGTCAACGACGCGGTACGTCGGATAGACGATGAATCCTTCCATGAGAGAAAGAGAGGGAGGAACGTATTTAAGCTTTATCCGATATTCTTCTGAGGATATCCTTCTTGCCGTTCCAGTCGAGCGCTACCTTCAGGACGTCCTCGATGGTCTCAACGGGCGTAATCTTAATCTTCTTGAGCTTGTCCTTGTCGATGATGATTTCGTTGACGTTGCTCTTGGGAACGATGACTTCCTTGATGCCCGCTTCGATTGCCGCCTCGACCTTGCTTGAGACCCCGCCGATAGGCAGGACGTCGCCGCGCACAGACAAGGAGCCGGTCATCGCGAGGTCCTGGCGCACGGGCACGTTCTGGAAGCTTGAGATGATGGCGACGGCGATGGCGATGCTCGCGCTGTCCCCTTCCACGCCTTCGTAAGTCTGGAGGAACTGGATGTAAATGTCGTATTTCTCCTTGAGGTCTTCCCCGAAATACTTGAGGATGATGGCACTGACGTTCTTCACGGCTTCCTTGGCGATTTCGCCGAGCTTGCCGGTCGCGATGAACTCGGTCTTCTTGCCGCCTGGCGTGACCTGAGCTTCGATAGGGAGGAGGATGCCAGAGAACGAATCTTCTCCGCCGATAACGGCCATGCCGTTGACCCTGCCGACTTTCTTGCCTTCGGTCATGATGACCTGGTACTCCTTTTTGCGCTCGATATAGCGGTCAGCGAGCTGCTTTTCAAGCGGCCTCGCGACATGCCTTCCCCGGACGACATGTTCTTTGGTCACGACCTTCGCCTTGTCTTCGACCGCGATGTCTCCGGCCGCGCGCACAAGGCCGCCTAAATTTCTCAAGCGTAGGGTAAGGTGACCCTTCCTACTTGCCATCCTGCGAGCCTCTTCGATGATTTCGTCCACCGCGCTCTTGTCGAAGTGAGGGATGCGGGTATCTTTAGTGACTTCCTGCGCGACGAAGACCGCAATCTTGTCGCGAGTTTCTTCTGTATCGAGAATGGTCTCCTCCATGAAGACCTCGTAGCCGTAGCCACGGATGCGGGAGCGCAGGGCGGGATGCATGTTCTTGAGCGTTTCGAGATTGCCTGCCGCTACGAGAACGAAGTCGCAGGGCACGGGCTCGGTGCGCACCATGGCGCCCGCCGAGCGCTCGGACTGGCCGGTAATCGCGAACTTCCTTTCCTGCAGAGCAGAAAGGAGTTCCTGCTGGGTCTGACGGTCCATGGTCGCGATTTCATCTACGAAGAGTACGCCCATGTTAGCCTTGTGAATCATGCCGGCGACGACGCGCTCATGCGCCGGCGTTCCCAAACCGCCTGACTGGAAGGGGTCGTGGAGGACGTCTCCTAAGAGAGCGCCCGCAATTGAGCCGGTAGCGTCGTAAAAGGGCGATTGCTTGCGGTCGAAGTTGTCGACGATGATTTTCGGGGCGTTCTTCTGGACGCCGACGCGCGCGCCCATCCGAAGCGAGATGATGAAGCCCGCGACGACGAGCATCGCGCCGAGCATGCTTGAAGCGAAGATGATAGCGTTCGCGGTCTCGCCGAGCTTGAGCGGGTTCGCCCTCCACCACCAGTAGGGGAAGATGAAGGAAGCGACAATGAGCAGGATGAAAACAACATTGATGGCCTTGCCCGAGCTCTGCATTCTCGATTGCGCGACTATCTGCCTGCCCTGGCCCACCGGAACGGTGCGGATTAAGGGCTGGTTCTCATCATTCGGGTTGGGAAAGGCGAGGATGTCAACCAGCTTTTCCTTGGGGAGCAGCTCCGCGAGAGCCACGCCGAGCATGCTCTTTCCCGTGCCCGGCTCTCCGATGAGGAAGACGTGGCGGCGCTGCTGGGCCGCCTTCTTGATGATGTCGACCGCAGCCTGCTGGCCGATGACCTGGTCAACGATACGCTTCGCGACTGGAATATCCGCTGTAGTCTTGTATTTCAAAACCATCCCGAGATGTGAAGCGAAAAGGCCTTTTTAAAGGTTGTGAAAGAGCAATGCCCGTTGCCCCATCCGGAAACTTTCCGGAAAAAACAGGCTCACCTTTAAATTACTCCTCGGCTACAAAAGAGTATGCTCAAGCTCGCGTTCGCAGGCGCGGTCATCGGAATCGCGGGCCTCTTCATCTTCTCCCTCGCGCTTGATTACGAGGAGCATAGCATCCAGGACATCGTTGAGAAGCAGCTCCAAGGCACCTTCAAAACCACCGCTTATATAGAAGAGGCGCGGTCAACCAACGCGACTACGTTCCTGAAGCTTTCCCAGCAATGCGAGGTGGACGCGGTGCTGTTCCTGCCAACGGAGCTCAAAGAGGGCATGCGCATAGAAGCCATCGGAGAGAAGCAAGGCGAAGAGCTGGTCATCCGAAGGCTGCGGGTGCTGAACGCCTCCACGGCTTCATGAACGGTTGCGTGAGCGTCAGGCAGCCTGTTGCCAAAGAAATAATTTAAATATGAGATTTGGCAGAACGCGCTTATGGCCAAAAAAGGAATTTCCGCTGGCGCGGTACACAAAGTACCCGCGGATTTAGAAAAAGCCCTAACCTTCGATCGGGATGTGCTTGCGAAATGGAACGACCTTACCCCACTCGCGCGTAACGAGTGGATCTGTTGGACTACTTCCGTCAAGAAGCCAGAGACGAGAAGCGAACATATCGTACGAGTCTGCTCGGAGCTAAAAGAGGGAAAGCGCCGGCCTTGTTGCTGGCCGGGGTGCCCGCATCGTTGAACTATAGTGCGGGGCATCCACATTTTCACAATGTTTTTATAAGGACAACCTGAAGGAAGAAGGGTGGAGCTCTACACCCTTTCCAAGAAGGAGATTCTCGCGCAGTTCCAAAGCTCTGAAGAGGGATTAGCTCAGGCAGAGGCGAAGAAGCGGCTTGAGACCTACGGCCTCAACGTTCTCGACCCCAAGAAGAGGCTCAGCCCCTGGCGCATCTTCTTTGACCAGTTCAGGAGCTTCATCATCTACATCCTGCTTTTCGCCGTCGGCGTCTCGCTCCTCTCAAGGGAGTATGTCGACGCGTTCATCATTCTCGCCATTCTCCTGTTCAACTCCCTCTTTGGGTTCCTTCAGGAATACAACGCGGAGAAGGCGATTGACGCGCTCAAGAAGCTGACGGCGCTCAGAGCGACGGTCATCAGGGGCGGGAAGAGGAGAGTCGTCGACGCTCACACGCTTGTTCCCGGTGATGTGCTCCTGCTAGAAGAAGGCAAGAAAGTCCCGGCGGACGGAAGGATTCTCGAGTGCGCGGCCTTCAAGGTGAACGAGGCCTCGCTGACCGGAGAGAGCATCCCCTCGACGAAGACAGCCGATGCTCTAGGAGAGGACCTCGCGCTCGCCGACCGCAAGAACCTGGTCTTCTCGGGCACGAACGTCATCGCGGGGACCGCGAAAATCCTCGTCACGGCAACGGGCATGGGCACAGAAATCGGGAAAATCGCCGACATGCTGAGCGAGGTCATCGAGGAGCGCACGCCGCTCCAGAAGAAGCTTGAGACCCTGGGCAAGCGCATCGGCATCGGAACGCTCGCCGTCTGCCTCGTCATCTTCATCGTAGGCGCCTGGAAGGACCGCATTTTCGAACTGCAAGGAGAGAGCGCCCTCGCTTTTGTCCTCGCCGCGAAACACTGGCTCCTTGTTTCTGTCTCGCTCGCTGTCGCAGCTGTCCCGGAAGGGCTGCCGGCCATCGTCACGGTCTCGCTTGCCATCGGCGTGAAGAAGATGCTCAAAAAGAACGCGCTCATCCGGAGCCTGCCGTCCATCGAGACCCTGGGAAGCGCTACGGTTATCTGCACGGACAAGACCGGAACGCTCACGCGCAACGAGATGACCGTGCGCCTCGCCTATACCAACCGCAAAACGTTTCCCGTCGAAGGAGAAGGATATAGCGCGAAAGAAAAGCTCGTCCTCGACCACCAGGATCAGCTCCTCTTCCTTATCGGAGCGCTCTGCAACAACGCAAGCATCCGGACCAAGAACGGAAAGCCGGACATCATCGGCGACCCGACAGAGGCCGCTCTGCTGGTGAGCGCCGCGAAAGCTAGTGTAAGCGAGAAAGGGTGGAAACGGATTTCTGAGATTCCTTTTGACAGCGCGCGGAAGATGATGAGCACAACGCATCGCGACAGCGCGGGGAAAACGCTCACCTTTGCCAAGGGAGCTCCTGAAGAAGTTCTTCGACGCTGCACGCGAATAGCCGAGAAAGGCAAAGTGCGCAGGCTCAGGTACACTGATAAAAGAGCCATCCTGAAGAGAAATGAAGAGTTTTGCGGGCGGGCTCTGCGTGTGCTGGCCTTCGCTTACAAGGAGAGCGACAGAGAACCCGAGAGCGAGCTCATTTTTGTAGGATTGCAAGGCATGCTCGACCCCCCGCATAAGGAAGTAGAGGGTGCGGTGAGCAAGTGCCACCAGGCAGGCATCCGGGTGATTATGATTACGGGCGACCACCTGCACACCGCGAAGGCTATTGCCGCTGAAATCGGCATCCGCGGAGACGCGGTCACAGGCCAGGAATTCGAGCGCATGAAAGAATCCGCGCAGATGCGGACGCTCGAAAAAGCGAACATCTTCGCGCGCGCCGAGCCCCGGCACAAGATGCGCATCGTCGAGCTCCTCAAGCGCCAGGGCCACATCGTCGCGATGACGGGGGATGGGGTGAACGACGCTCCAGCGCTCAAGCGCGCCGACCTGGGCATTTCCATGGGCCTGACGGGGACGGACGTGGCCAAGGAGAGCTCGGACATGGTGCTGCAGGACGACAATTTCACGAGCATTGTCAACGTGGTGGAAGAGGGACGGGGCATCTACGCCAACATCACCAAATTTGTCAATTACCTGCTCTCCTGCAACCTAGGCGAGGTGCTGGTCATCCTCTTCGCAATCTTGCTGGGTTGGCCCCTGCCGATGACCGCGGTGATGCTGCTGTGGTTGAATCTTGTAACGGACGGCCTTCCGGCGCTCGCGCTGAGCGTCGACCCCTCGCCACCGGATGTCATGAAGCGCCCGCCCCGAAAGCCCGATGAGAGCATCCTCAACCGCAGTATGGCGATATCTGTGATGACGGTCAGCGCGCTCATCGCCGCGGCTGTTCTCGCGGTCTTCTGGTGGGGCATGCAAACCTATCAGGGCCTGGAGCATCAGGCGTATCTCGACAAAATCGAGACCCTCGCCTTCACCGCCCTGGTAGTCATGGAGATTGTCCGCCTGCAGATTATCCGCTCCGAATACCGCATCGGCATGCTCAGCAACCGCTGGCTTGTCTTCGCCGTCCTCGTCTCTCTCGGACTGCAGCTAGCCGTTATCTACACTCCGCTCGGCAGGTTCTTCGGGACAGCGGCACTCTCGCTCCTGGATTGGGGAGTGATTCTTACAGCGTGCCTGGCTGTTTTGGTCCTCAACGCGGCGGGATTCGCGCTCAGGAAAGCACGCGCCTGAGGCGAATAAGAAAGAAGATAGCCAGGGCGAGGATAATCAGCTTCGTGCCCCAAAAGAGGAGCTGGAATCCCCAGGGCTGCTTTTTCAGGGAGGAAGTAATCTTAGGCGGCGGCATGCTTCCTCTTAATGATTTTCATACGGAAGATATTCTCCCGCTCCGCTTCCTCGAGGCGCAGCTGGATAAAACTCTTGGTCTTTTCGAGTTTGGGGAGGACTTCGAATTCGAGCGCGTTGACACGCCGCTTGGTTTTCTCTATCTCTCTAAGGAGTTTGCGCATGCTGGTCTCGATTTCCGCGGCCTTGATAATTTTCTCAACGACTTTCTCGTATTCCGAGGCCGCCTCATCAACCGCGGCTGAAGTGTACACTCCATAGCCCCTGCTCATCGCGGTCTTGCGGAGTTCGACTTCGCCGATGTTCGGCACTACTACGCCCATGATGTTCTTGCGTCCGATTTTGACTTCGGGGGAGTTGGCCACGGCGAGCGCCAGGGAGCGAATCTTGAGGTCGGACTCGATGACGCGGGCCATGCTCATCTTCTGCAGGGCCCGCTTGTAATCCTCGACGAGCTCGCCGCGGACGTTCTTGACCTTCTTGAGAATCTCGAAGAAGTCGAGGATGAGGCCGTCGCGCTTCTTCTTCAGGAGATTGTATCCTGATTTGGCGAGCTTGATGCGCTTTTTGAGCTCCATCAACTCTGACCGCGTCGGCTTCACGTTCTGGCTCATCTTTGTTCTCCGGGCTCAGCTCGATGGCTGATAATATTTCTTCTTCAGGTCGGGCGAGAGCCGGGTGAGCTCTTCGGGCGGAATAGGGCTGAAGAGATTCCATCCGAGACCGAGTGTGTCTAAGATTGCGCGGTCCTCGTCGCGCTTCTGGGTGACAAAGCGCTTCTCGAACGCCTCCGCGAACTTCAAGAGGCGCTTGTCCCTCGCGGAGAGGGCTTCCTCTCCGACGATGGCGACCAGGCCCCTCAAATCGCGGCCTTCCGCGTATCCTGCGTAGAGCTGGTCGGAGACGGCTTTGTGGTCGTCCCGGGTGCGCTTGGGGCCGATGCCGAGGTTCATCAGTCGCGAGAGCGACGGAAGCACGTCGACCGGCGGGTAAATGCCTTTGCGGTGCAGTTCCCTGCTCAGAACGATTTGGCCTTCGGTGATGTATCCCGTAAGGTCGGGAATAGGGTGCGTGATGTCGTCTCCGACCATGGTCAGGATGGGAATCTGCGTGATGCTTCCCTTCTTGCCCTTGATGACGCCCGCCCGCTCGTAAATCTGCGCGAGGTCGGTGTACATGTAGCCTGGATAGCCGCGGCGTCCCGGAACCTCTTCTCTTGCTGCTCCGATTTCACGGAGGCTCTCGCAGTAGTTGGTCATGTCGGTCAGGATGACCAAAACATGGTACCCTTTCTCAAACGCGATGTACTCCGCGGCCGTAAGGGCCATTCTCGGAGTGACGAGGCGCTCGACTGCCGGATCGTCCGCGAGGTTCAGAAAGACAATCGCCCTACTCAACGCGCCGGTCTTCTGGAAGTCCTGGATAAAGTACTGCGCTTCTTCATTGGTAATTCCCATGGCCGCGAACACGACGACGAACTGCTCTCCTTCGCCAAGCACTTTCGCCTGCCTTGCAATCTGAAGCGCGATTTCGTTGTGTGGAAGGCCAGAGCCCGAGAAAATCGGCAGCTTCTGCCCCCTGACCAGCGTGTTGGTGGCGTCAATCGTCGAGACTCCGGTCTGGATGAAGTCGTGCGGCGACGCGCGCGAGAACGGATTGATGGCGGCGCCGATGATATCGGCCTTCTTTTCAGGGATAATCGGCGCTTTGCCGTCAATGGGCTTTCCCGCGCCGTTGAAAACGCGGCCGAGCATCTCCTCAGAGACACCGAGCTTGAGCGTCTCGCCGAGGAAACGCACCTTGGCGCCTCTCCCGATGCCTGACGTGCCCTCGAAGACCTGAACGACGACGAGGTCGTCTGATGTATCAAGGACCTGGCCGGTCTTAGTTTCGCCGGACTCGAGCGCGATGCTGACGATGTCCCCATAGCCCACGGCGTCGGTCTTTTCGACGAACAGGAGCGGACCCGCGATCCTTGTAATCGTTTTGTATTCTTTCATGGCAATCACCCGAGCGCCGCGAACTCTTGCTGGAGATTCTTCTCAACAGCATCGAGCAGGGCGTCGTAATTTTTCTCGAACTTGGAGTTGACGATTTCGTTCTTTGCCTTGACCTCAAGGATTTTCTGGATGCGCATTCCTTTTCCGAGCGCGTCCTGGCCGAGGTCGCGGTACATCAGGATGGTTTTCATGATGCGGCGCGTCTTTTGGAGCTCGCAATAGGTGTCGACCTCGTGGAAAGCGCTCTGCTGGAGGAAGAACTCGCGGATGAGGCGGGAGACTTCCAGCGTGAGCTGCTCCTTTTCCGGCAGGGCGTCAGAACCGACGAGCTGGACAATCTGCAGGAGCTTCTCTTCTTCCTGCAGGAGGCTCATAAACTCGTTGACGAGACCGCGATAGTCCTTGTTGACGTGCTCGGCGTACCAGGGCTCGAGGGTGTCGAGATACAGGCTATAGGACGTGAGCCAGTTGATGCTCGGGAAATGGCGCCTCTGCGCGAGTTTCGCGTCGAGCGCCCAGAATGTCTTTGTGACACGCAGAGTATTTTGCGTGACGGGCTCTGAGAAGTCGCCGCCCGGGGGGGAGACCGCTCCGATGATGGTGACTGAGCCTTCCTTCTCGCCCGAGAGCGGCTGGACTCTTCCCGCGCGCTCGTAGAACTGGGCGAGGCGCGTCGCGAGGTAGGCAGGATAGCCTTCTTCGCCCGGCATCTCTTCAAGGCGTGAGGAGATTTCCCTCATGGCCTCTGCCCATCGCGAGGTGGAATCCGCCATCATGGCGACGCTGTAGCCCATGTCGCGGTAGTATTCCGCGAGGGTGACTCCCGTATAGACAGAAGCTTCTCTCGCGGCGACCGGCATATTGGAAGTGTTCGCGATGAGGATGGTACGGTTCATAAGCGGCTTTCCTGATTTCGGGTCCGTGAGCTCGGGGAATTCCGTCAGGACTTCGGTCATTTCATTGCCGCGCTCCCCGCAGCCGACGTAAACGATGATGTCCGCGTCGCACCACTTTGCGAGTGTCTGCTGGGTGACCGTTTTTCCGGCGCCGAAGGGGCCGGGAATAGCCGCGACCCCGCCTTTCGCGACTGGAAAGAGCGAATCGAAAATGCGCTGCCCTGTAATGAGCGGAATCGTGGGATTGAGCTTCTTTAAAACAGGGCGCGCCTTTCGAACGGGCCAAATCTGCTTGAGCTTCAGTTCCGTACCGTCGTCGAGCGTTCCGATGACCTCATCGACCGTGTATTTGCCGGACTTGAGCTCCGCAATCTTACCGCTCGTGCCCGGAGGCACCATAATGCGATGGATAATGCCCGGCGTCTCTTCTACTTCTCCAAGAACATCGCCGCCCTCGACTTTGCCGCCCTTCTTCGCTGTAACCTTGAACTCCCATTTTTTCTTGGGATCAAGGCCTGGCGCGTCGAGGCCCCTGAAGATGTAATCGCCCTGCTCTTTCTGGAGGACAGGCAATGGGCGCTGGATGCCGTCATAAATGCTGGTGAGAAGGCCGGGACCGAGCTCTACGGAGAGAGGCTTGCCGGTGTTGAAAACAGGCTCCCCCGGCTTGAGGCCCGAGGTGTCCTCGTAGACCTGGATAACAACCTTATCCCCGACAATCTGGATAACCTCGCCCATGAGGCGCTCGTTGCCCACGCGGACGACGTCGTACATCTTCGCGGGCATGTTTCTCGCCACGACGACGGGCCCCGCGACGCGATAGAGGATGCCCTGCGCCTGCGATGACATAGTCTTCTGCGATGTGCTCTCCCCAGCCTTCGCGGCCACGGTTGATTGTTTGGTTTTCTCAGCTTTTTCTGCCATCTTCATTCACCTGTGTTATTGTGTATTATTTCGGCGCGTCGTCTCCTTTCCAGAGATCCACACCGATGGATTTGATAATCATTTTGCGGATGTCGCCTGAGCCCGCCTTCGCCGAGACGGCGATGAAGACTGGCTCGACGCTGTCCTGCAGTTCCGAGCGCTCGTGCCCGTCGAGGAGCGCGAGCACCTCTTCGTCCGTAATAACGATGCCGATGCTCTTGTCCGCTCTCAGCTTATGCGCCTCGTCGAGCAATTGCCTCGCGCTGGCGACGGTCCTCGCTTCCCGGATACCCGCGAGCTGAAAGCCCAGCGTGAAGGCTTCTGTACCCAGGCACGCTATTTTCTTCATGCGATCACCAGGGGCGCGATAAGGCTCATGTCGATGCCAAGATGCTTGGCCTTGACGATTTTCTTGATGTTTTGAATTTCAATTTCCTTGGCGAACAGGTAGCTGAGGATTGCGTAAATGGACATCGGGTCCTGGTGCTCGAAGCGCAGCGTCTTTCTGAAGAGGTTGCTCTGCAGCGCGAGTTCGACGCCGATGAGCGAGGAAAGGTCCTTGATTTCCGGATAGCGCTTCGCGAGATGCGCGAGGATGTCCGCGTCCTGCTCCAGCGCGTAGAGCTTCGCGAAATAAGGGGTGTGCGGATCCTTGCGGGGGAGGATGAGCAGCTTCTGGAGCTCTTCCTTCGGAAGCTCTTTTCGGAGGCGCAGGAAGGTGAGCACGTTGATGTGATGCACCTGGCTGAGCAGGAAACGCGCGAAGAGCTTGCCCTGCCGCGGGATTTTCTCTGTGAACGCGAAAATCGTGTCGAAATACGTGCGGTCCAGGGCGTTCTCGATTTCCGCGATGGTTTTTTCCTGCAGCGCACCGTAGGCTTCCATGAAGGGCGCGAGATCCGCGGGAAGGAAGGCGAGCATGTCATCGATCGTGGGCTGGGAGAACATCTGCACGGACAAATCGCCCCGAATGCGCCCCACGCCGACGATGAGCCTTCTCGCTTCCGCGACGGGAAGCCCCGCGAGCTTCGCGCGAATCAAGGTCTTGAGATTGTCCACGTCATATTTGAGGATGTACGCGTCAATCATGCTGTTGTATGAATCAGGCGAGATGCGCTTGAGCTTCTCGACCGCGCGGCGCAGGTTCAGCGGGAGGGCCTGCTCGAGCAGTTCGATTCCGCTGTACTTCACGCCATACTCGTTGATTTCCTGGCGGTACGTGCTCTCAGCGAGATAGTTGGAGATTTCGCTCAGCGACATCTTCATCAGCTTCGAGTAGTCCTCCCGGGGGATAAGCAGCGTGCGCATAACGCGCGTGCGCACCGCCGTGTAGGGGCTTTCCCTGAGCCAAATCTTGTTGCCGAACATTTCGTTTTCTCCGATCCTCTTTGCCTATCCGAAGAGCGCCGCCGCGATTTCCTGGAGATGCCTGTCCAGGATGCGCGCGAGCAGCTCGTCGTAGGTGTAATTGATGCTCACTGTTCCGTCCTTGTTCTCGGCGATGATGCCGCCGCTGATCTCAGCGGGCACCATCTCAGCTCCGGCGGCCATTCCTGACAGAGAGGGTACGTCTTGCTTCCTACAGAGGACGCGAGCCACCTCGATTTCGCCTTGCGTTTTTTTGAGCAGGGTCTTGAGGGTTTCGGAGCCGAGCCTTGACTTCGCCGCCTTGACCGCCTCCGCGATAAGCTTTCGCTTGCGCTCGAGGAGGACGTGGCTGACTTCGCTGCGCGCCTCCGCGTCCTTCACGATGGCGAGATGCTCGAGCTCACGCTGCAGCGACTCTTCCCCTGCTTTTCTGCGCTGTTTGAGATCGGCTTTGAGCTGGCTATCGAGCTCCTTAGCCTGCGCTTCGGCGTCTTGTGCGATCTTATCTGCGTCGACCTGCATCGAACGGAGCAGCTCTGCCTTGACTTCGTCAAGTCCCATGCTATCCACCTGGATTATCCAGCCAGGCCGATAATCAAGATCGCGACGACGAGTCCGAAGATGACGATGGTTTCCGGAATGACGGTCAGGATAAGGCCCTTACCGAACAATTCTTCCTTCTCTGCCATCGCTCCGATTGCCGCGCTGCCGATTGCCTTCTCCGCCCACGCCGCCGCGAACGCGGACGCCGCGATTGCGATAGCCGCGCTGAGAGCGACCATTCCTGTCGCGTTGTTTGCCACTGCTGCTACTGTTTCTGTTACTGCCATTTTGTTTCCTCCTATTTGGCCCCAAAGGGCTTGAACGTGATGCCTCCTCCCCTGTAGAACTTGCTGAAATGTTCTACATAATGGAGACGGAGAGCGTGCAGGAAACTTCCCATAATGCCGATGCCGATGTTGAGGGCGTGCCCGGCGGCCAGGATGAGGATGCCAACAGCGATCATCGCCCCTCCCGAGGCGAAGAAGCCCGCGGCCAGCTCGTTGATAACCAGGGCTAGGCCGACCGACGAAAGACCGATGGCCATGAGGCGCAGATAGCTCAGGATGTTGCCGAAAATGCCCGGAATTTCAACAATGCCGCGCGCGCCCTCTCCCAGATAGAGGACAACGACCGAGACCGCGAGCAGGCTGTATCCCCACCATGCGCTGATGGGAAGCACCTTCGCGTAGCTCAGCCCGAGAAGCGCGACCGCGCCCTGCAAGAAGAACCAGCCGAATTTTTCCATGAACGCTGTCTTGAATCCATGCGCTTTCAGCTCGTTGATGAAGCCCGCGACGAGGCCCGCGTTGACATGCACGATGCCCGCGAAGACCGCTGCGATCATGAGCGGGTTGAGGTCGTGCTCGGGGCTCCGGTTGATCAGAGGGTGATAAAACTCAAACCCGAAGTACTCGCCAAAGATTGCGCCGAAAATCATGGTCGAGACGCTTGAAAAGATGAGAATGTTGAAGAAGCCCGCGAACTGCGGCATCTTCTTTTTCATAATGAGGAACAGGATGAGACAGACGGCGCCATAACCGACGTCGCCGAGCATGAAGCCATATAAGAGAGGAAACGTGAAAAAGAGAATCCAGCTCGGGTCAATCTCGCGGTACTTGGGAAGCGTGTAGAGGTTGAGGAAGAATTCGAAGCTCTTGACCCCTTGGGGATTGGACATAAGCGCTGGAGCCTTGTCGTGGTGCGGGTCAATGGGGAGCACCTCGAAATGCAGGCGCTCTTTTGTGGCCTTTCTGAGCGAAGTCATTGTTGACTCGAGCTCGGCGACCGGGACAAATCCATGAACAACAAAAAGCTGCTCGGTCTCCTGGAAGCGCATCGGCGCCTCTGCCTTTGCGAGCTCCTCATGGAGGCTGCGAATGGCAACGGGAAGGGTGAAGGCGTAGCTCTTCTTGAGGGCTGCTTTTTCCTCCTCTGACCGTTTGACGCCTGCCTTCGCCTCTGCAAGGATTTTTTTCACGGCGTGCGTATCCTGGCCGAGGAGGTCTTTCAGGTCAAGAGAAGAGAAATCGCGCTGGGCAAGGACGCCGCGGACATCGCCGACTTGCTTGCGATCGACAAAGAGCGCGATGAGGTCGTCTTTCCCGTTTTTCGCGGTGTGAAGAAGGAATCTGGCCTTGCGCCCGGAAAGCGCTTCCTTAAGACCGGCGCTCGTCTCGACGGTCCCGACAAACCACTCAAGAGTGAGATACTCTCGGAGCTGCCTGGGCTCGATGCCAAGGGCGCTGAGCAGTTCAAGCTTTTCGAGCTGGCGCTCTGCGGTCTCTGCGCGTTCCTGCGCCGCCTTGTGGCCTTGCTGGAGCGTCTCGAGTTTTACGGCAAGCGTGTCTATTTCCGAGAGCATGCGCTGGTTCGGCTTCTTTGAGAGGTCTTCTGTTTCCGCGATGCCAAGCTGCGAGGCGATAGCCCTGGCCTTGATAAGGGCCGCCGAGAGCTGCTCAGCAGAGGCGAACGGCTTGCCCTGCTCCAGACCATGGACACCGTGCTCGACGACGTGGAGAATTTTAAGCTCATAGAGCTTGTCGATGGCTGACGCCAGAACTGACTTCGGGCCGATGATTCTTAGCTTAGACATCTCTTTTAGCATAGCTCTGATTCAACCTGTTTCAAAAGAAGTTTGATGGTCTTTTCCTGATTCTTTGCGGACCGTTTTTCCAGCTCGACGGCTGATTGTTCAGCGTTCCTGAGTAGCTCGGTGCGCTTCTTTTCCCAGCCTTTTTGGGCTTCCGCGCGTTTTTCCGCGAACTCTTCGTCTAGTTTGCGCTCCTCTTCCGCGCGTTTCTTTTGGATATCGTGCTTCGCTTTCTGGAGCCGAGTCTCCGCGCCGGTTCGCGCGGTGTCCATATGCTTTTTGACCTGTTCTTCGGTCTTATGAAGGTCTTCTAGGATGCTTTCCATATGTTTCCCCGGTGTAGATGGTCGGAGCCGCGTTTATAACGCTTTGCTCCTTAGTTTATCTATAGTAAATACCTGCCAAAGAGCGGGCTTTTTTATAGTTTGCGGATAGATTGGGGTTTGATGGGAAGCGAACGAAAAAAGACACTTGAAACCCTCTGGGTTAGACTCAACATCTTATGGAGCTGCCCTTCGGATTCTCCTGCGGTTTTCCGCAAATCTTCCGGTTTTTTCGGGCGCAGACATTAATAGGACTGTCTGCTTATGCGAGGCATGTTCACGGAACTGATGGTCGCGGTGCTGCTGGGAATGGGGATAGGGATTATCACGGGCTTGCTTCCAGGTGTTCACGTGAATCTGGTTTCGGTACTTCTCGTGACGCTCGCGCCTTCGCTGCCTGTCGCGCCGCTGTCGCTGGCAGTGTTTATTGTCTGCTTAGGGCTGACCCATACCTTTCTCGACGCGGTGCCTTCCATCTTTTTGGGCGCCCCTGATGAGGACAAGGTGATGGCGGTTTTGCCGGGCCATCGGATGCTGCTGCAGGGTGAAGGCTACCAAGCGGTGAAACTGACGACGTGGGGAAGCTACGCCTGCCTGCTCGTGACACTTATCCTTATCCCGCTTTCGATTCCGATTTTGCCTTCGCTCTACGGCTGGATTGAGCCGTTTATGGGCTATTTTCTCGTTGCTGTGATTCTTTGGATGATTCTCGCTGAGAGCGGGATGAAAAAGCTCTGGGCGCTCGTGATTTTTCTCTTGAGCGGCGCTTTGGGGCTGACGGTGTTCGAGCTGCCCCTTCAACAGCCCCTCTTTCCGATGCTTTCCGGATTGTTTGGAGCAAGTTCGCTCCTGCTGTCTGAATCGTCGAAGATTCCCCCTCAGCATCCCGAGAAGGAAATCAAGCTGAGCAAGAGTATGGGCGTCCGGACGGTCGGGGCGGGAGTGTTCTCGGGAGCGCTTACCGGATTATTTCCGGGCCTCGGAGCCGCGCAGGCTTCTGTGATTGGGATGGCGCTCGTCGGAAACATCGGTATCCACGGCTTTCTCGCGCTGGTCGGAGGAATCGGGACTGTGAACTTCATTTTCTCTTTAGCCGCGCTGTACGCGCTGAATAAGGCGCGCAACGGAGCGATAGTCGCGGTGATGCAGATTGTCGGCGGCATCTCCTTTCTCGACTTGCTGATTTTGCTGGCTTGCTCGCTTCTGGCTGGGTCGGTCGCCGTGATGCTGACGCTATGGTGCGCGAAACGGGGGGCGCTTCTGCTCGGGAAGATAGACTATCAGAAGGTGTCTCGGGGCATTTTGCTCTTCATCTCGGTTCTTGTTCTGCTTCTAACGAGCTGGCTCGGAATGCTAGTGTTTATCGTTTCGACGTGCGTCGGACTGCTCGCGCCGCAACTTGAAGTGAAACGGAGCTACAGCATGGGGTGCTTATTGGTGCCGGTGATGCTGTATTTCCTATAACAAGTGAGTTTCCGGAGGCGTGCGCTCAGTAACCTTTTTAAAGGCCCGGGGATTCACGAAAAGCATGGAAGGCGTGATTGTGAATTTCAGGATGGGAAGGCATACCTACACTGGCAACCAGATGGTCGTCAAGGTCAAAGGAGTCGCTTCTAAGGACAAGGCCAAGGCGCTCGTCGGCAAGGCTGTGACTTGGACGAATACCAAGGAGAACACCATCACTGGCAAAGTGGCTTCCGCTCACGGCAACTCCGGCAACGTGCGCGTGCTCTTCGAGAAGGGCATGCCTGGCCAGGCGATTGGCTCGAAAGTCAAGGTCGCTTAGAATTTCTGATTTCCGAACGGATTATTCGTGGACGGGAACGCATCGTTTCCTCCCATATCTTTCTTTAGTGATACTGGGTCTGGTGTGATTTTGTCGATGAGGTAGAGCACCAAATAAAAGAGCGGAAAGAAGGCGATAGCGCCGAAGAGATAAAGAACGCTCATTTGGACGGGGGTATAATACAAGGGCGCGAAGATGATGATGATATAGCTCACTACTCGTATTCTCGCGACGTGGCGCAGAAGATCGCTGGCCTTGAGACCCAGCACCAGAATGAAGACGCCGTACGCCAAGATGAACACCGCTATCCCTAACTTTGCCCCGGATAGCGCAAAGCTCGTCCAGCTTTTAAGGGTGATGCGCATGAAATCCACGCCGCCCCAGAGCGCGATGACCGAGTTGGAAGTAGCGTTGCCGAGCGACGTTCCCTTTTTCTCCTGGAAGATTTCTGTGATGATCAGACTGATGTAGACTGGCGCGAGAATCCAGAAGATATCGACGTTGGAGAAGGGGCCTAGGAAGAGGTTGTGAATCCAGAGCTTGAAAGCGTCCCAGACAAACTGCAGCGAGGTCATCCACCAGGTCATGGCGGGCTTGTCCGGAGTACGCTATATAAACATTACGCGATTGCTGCTGGCGTGTTATATTTATAAATTTAAATATTTAACTATAGAAAGATTTATATATTAATATACCTAAATGGATACTAGGAGAGCAAGAGAAATATTTATAAATACACATATTTAAATGTGACAATATAAGGCAAAGATGAATTACAACCTCCGTATATTGAAGGCGCTGGCCGACGACACGAGAGTCCAAATTCTGCTTTTTTTGCTCAAGAAAGAGAATAGTGTTCTTGAAATTGTTAATGTCGTCAAGATGTCGCAACCGACGATATCTATCGCCTTGCAGAAGCTGGAGGACGCAGGGCTGATTGTCGCGAGGAAAGAGGGCAAGAAGGTGTTCTACAGCGTGTCTGAACGCGATATGGTCCAGAAAATCCTGGAGCTGGTGAAACATGGCTAAACCTAAGCTTTCCTGGCTGATGGGCATGTTGCTCGCGCTGCCTTCGGGATTGGCTGCTTCCCGATTCGTTCCCGACGCTATTGAGCGGGCGTTTACCGATATCTTCTTCGTGCTTCCTGAGGGGCTCAGGAACGCGTCTTATGGGGCGGTGATTTTCTTCAAGCTGCTCTTCTTCCTGCTCGCGTACGCCATCCTGCTCTTTTCGACGAAGAAAGTGGTGCAGAAGGGCAACATCGCCGCGGTTATCGCGTTCATCCTGGCGCTCAGTTCGACGATGCTACTGCCGACGTCCATGGTGCAAGCCATCTTCATCACCTATTCCGGGGTGATTGGGGTGCTTGCTGGCCTCGCGCCGATTTTGGTGGGGCTGTGGATACGACCGAAGGCGCACGAGACTCCACACCTCATGTGCGTGATTTGGCTCTTAATTGGCATCTTCGCGTTCACGGCTGGCGGCTACTTCAACGAGGCTTCCAACCACACGAATGTCGCGTACGAGCAGCAGCTCTACGGCTGGACTGGAGAGTGGACAATGCTTGGCGGAGTCGTCGCGTTCCTCGCCGGGCTCTTCTGTTTCTTCATGGGCGGGCATGGACATGGTGGAGATGGGCATGGGCCACATCCCGATCCCTATCACCCCGATCCTGATCCTGACCCGCATCCTCCGCACCCACCCCACCCGCCACATCCCCCTCATCCGCCGCATCCGCCGGAGCCGCCGCACCCCCCTGAGCCAGGCCTCAATTGGTGGCCCGAAGTCAAGGAAGTTGATCATGCTAACAAGAAGATGAAAGGAATCATCAACCAGAGGTAATCAAAATGCCACACCCCTCCCCAAGTCCCGAACCGGACTCCCATGAGCCGACTCCGCCTAGTCCAACCCCTCAACCCTCACAACCACCCCCTATGGGAATCGTGAGGGGGGCTGTCAGAGGCTACCTTGATTCGGTAGGGTTTACGCGTGAACTCGGCAACACCCTGGTGTTCGTGAAGATTTGGATTAAGAAAGACAAGCTTGATTTGCGAAAGCAAGATGATTGGAAAAAGATGTCGAAGAACCACCCAGCCCTCTTCAAAGCGTTGCTTTCTTGTGGCGAAGCGTTTAGGGTATTCCAAGAGACCAAGGAAGGGAAGTTCGAACTCAAGTTGCCGATTGGAGACTGGGGCTACATTCTGGGAGCCCAAGCAGGAAAGGAGGAATCAGATATTCTGCACGAAAAGGCGAACAACGGCACGGGAAAACCTGGCCCGATTGCGGGGCAGACGCTCGCGAGCGCAGGCTCAGACGGGATATCAGGCATCATCATCCCTATCGAAGACAAATGGATTGTCTATGCTGAGAAGAAACCTGACCAGAAAGACTACGACGAGCGAGGGTGGAGGCCTGGCGTAAGACCATGAAAGACCTAAGCGCGGGGTTCTCGAGCATCAGGACCCAAACGGCAGGAACGCATGGCTTAGGCTGTTGCACGGCTATGGCCACGTGTTCAGTCATTGAGTATTACATTAATCGCACGCGGCCCGTCTATACGGCGGCAGGCCGGCCTTGGCTCAGCGTTATGTACCAGTATTACAATTCCAGAAAGCAGATTGATTACGCCACAGACAGGGCAGGGTACATTTCTACAGTTCCCCCAATATACCCTTCTCCAACGGTCGCGCTTACAGATCAATGCGCGGCACACACGAATAAAAAAGATGTAGATTGCGGGGCGCACTTTCGCCATGCCCAAGAAGCCTTGCGCGACCACGGATACTGTGAAGAGGGGTTGTGGCCGCTCAATCTGGTAACGACTCCTGTCGCGGGATTCGAACGCACGAATCCTGAATACCCGGGACACTCCGATGGCGCCTTTGCCGAAAATCCTCCAGGCGCTGCGGAAACAGAGGGCCAAGGCACCAAATCGACTATTAGGACATTTGCACCTATCGGAGCGAATCCCGCAGAGTGGAAAAGAGCGCTAGACGGTGAATTCCCCCCCATTATAGGTATCCTCACCAAGGACGACCTGCATAGGGCGAGGCATACCGATTTCCTTGCGACTGTGGGGGGGAAAGATCGTGGACCTCATGCGATAGTCATCGTGGGTTATGACGAGGCGTACCCCGTACCAGGCGGAACGGCGACTGTAGAGGCGTTCAAAATCCGCAACTCCTGGGGTACGGACTGGGGAAGAGACGGCTACCTCTGGATAGAATCAAGTACGCTCGTAACGATGATGACTGCCAGCAGATGTGGAGCTGGATTTGTTATTGATTGTAGTCTTTTCGCGCCTCATCCCTTCCCGCTTCCGCCTCCAGTTCCTCCGCCAGTTCCTCCTGTACCCCCAGTTCCCCCGGTGCCGCCAGTGCCACCAACTCCCGGTACAGGCCCCTACACCAAGATTTGGTGGCTCTTCCAGACGAAAGAGCAGTATCACCACGCGTATCATTATCATCTGAGCCCAGAGACGCTGCAGGCGCGTGGATGGGGGCAAGCGCTCACCGCGAAGATGCCGGAGACGCCCAATCATGAGTTCATAGATGTCTCTACCCTTAACCTCCCTTCGAATATGATTATCGGTCTTGGCGCGTGCGTGACCGCGAAGCCCCATCACTGGAGATGGGACAAGGCTTCCATGGGCGGCGGAGGACACAACCCGCAACTAGTGGTGGATCCGAATGTGGTGACAGTTGACGATACCTCATTCAAAGCCGGATTCGACGTCCATGTCACGCACTTGCCCGCTGGCGCGCAGATAGAGTGGGGAGCAGCGGTTGACGCCAAAGCCTATCCTTGGATTGAGATTTCGATTGACGGCACTAAATGGGGAACCCAATTCCTGAGTAAGAATGATGGAAATAAACAGAAGGTGCACGTCAAAGCGGACCTTACCAAGCTACCTTCCGGAGCTGGAACTCCTGACGCGGAAGTCTGGGTTGATGCTCCTGGCGCAGAGGACACTCCGCAAAAAGTGATTGTGAAACTGCCGGGTAGCAAACCCGGAACGAAACCGAAACTAGTAGTCGCGCCTAAGGAAGTGACGCTCGATGCGACTTGCCCGGAACCTGATTTTAGAGTCATCATCCAAGGTTTACCTGCGGGCGGAGAGATGGAATGGACTGCAGAGGTAGACCCCGCACATCACTCCTGGCTCGAAATCTCTTTTGATGGCATTACGTGGGCAAATCGGTTACAGACTAAGAATAACGGAGTAGATATACAGGCAGTGGGCATCAGAGCGAAGGCTGCTATCCCTCCCGGAGTAACTGAGGCGTTTATTGAGGTTGTTGCTCTCGGAGCAGAGCCTGAGCGAGAAAAAGTTAAGGTGAAGCTGCCGACGGGACCGAAGGGCACAGTTACCGTAACGCCGCCTGAAATCATCTTCACGCCCACAAAGCTCACCGATGACATCACCATCAAGAACACTGGAGGGGACCTGCCCTTTAAAGTCACCAAGTTCCCCTCCTGGATAGGCTTCGGCTCTCCTGACGCTGGAACCTGCGGAGGCACAACCCCTGACGTCCAGATTAAGGTCGTAGCGAATCCTCCAGACGCTTCCAAACCTGAGATAGGGGAGATTCACGTAGACGTCGGAGGGAAAGGCTATATCGTCAAAGTGGCGTATGATCCCGGAGCCAGTCCGACTCCAACGGTTGATGTCCAGCCGCAACATCTTACCTTCAACAAGGCGACGATATCCAACACGTTTACTATCACAAATACGGGAGCGGCGGTTGTCTATAGAATTAGACACGCGGTACCCTGGATAAAGGTACCGCGTGCGTATGGGTCTGTAGACAATAGCGCGCCGGTCCCGATTGAAGTCGTGCTCACTGCGCATCCCACGAAGCCCGAGACGGGAGAGATTCATGTGGAAGTCGGAGGG
>JAUSJW010000031.1 GCA_030647105.1 Nanobdellota archaeon
TGAAAGGCAAGTCGATGAAGCGACTGAAAAAAAGCGGGTGATGCCGGCCGCATTCCATTTTGAGGTAAACCGGCGAGAGGGGCGCTATGATGTGAGGTTCGTCTTTCCAGACTCCCAAAAGAAAGTAGTAGTCCTCAAAGAGATGGGGATAGAAGAAGTGTTGCAGCTCGCGAACTGATTATCTGAACACCGTCTGCACTTTCCTCGTGTACGAAGTCGGCGATTTCTCCTTGAGCTTGAGATTGACGCTGAAGTAGGGCTCGAGCTCCTTTTTGACCAGAAGAAACAGCTTCTCACCCTTCTTTGTGAGCGTCAGTTCCTTGTTATCGTAAGCGATAAGCTTCTTCTGCTCCAGCATCTCGAGGTTCCGGTACAGCGCCCGCTCCTGTTTCTTCGCGATGCCTGCCTTGAGAAGAATCTCGATGAAAAGAACTTTTGAGATGGATACCTGTAGCGGCTCTTTCACTCCTTCATTAGCCTCTTCAAACCACCTGCCTAAAGAATACAGGATGAAGCGCTGCACCTTGGTGGACTTCATATTTAAGATAGACGGGGATCAGAGTATAAAATGGTTTCGGGAGAAAAAAGGTTAGTGTTGTAAAGCGGCTTCCACGGCTCTCTCCGCATACTCCTTCATCCTCGCTTCCGCCTGCTTTCTCGTAATCCTAGGTCCAAGAACACCAAGAGAAACCGGCTTCTCGAATTCTAAAGATAAATTTGTAAGAGCATGCGCACACGTCGTCGCAATCAGCACGTCGTGATCAGTCTCCCCCTGAATAATTGCGCCCAAAGTCGCGACTCCTGAAACATCTTTCCGCTTCAGCAGTTTCTTGACAGCGAGCGGAATGTCAAATGCTCCCGAAACGTGACTCACGACCGTAGAAACTCCCAATTTTTTCGCTTTCTTGAGAGCATAATCCAACATTCTATGAGTAATATCGTAATTGAACTCCGAAACGACAATCCCGAGTTTCATTCGAGCGACCCCGCGTCGTCTTTCCCTTGTCTTCTGCCTTTCCCAGCGAAAGGAGACAGGGTCTCTTTCCCATTCAATAAAGCCAGAGCGTTCAAAGCGTGCTTCCGAGCTCTGTTTTTAGCAATCTTAACAACCTCAGCGGGCGTCCCCTCGTCGAGATGCACGAACACTTCCAGAATATGTTTCCCAGCGAGAATCTGAACGAACTGCATCCCCAAAGAAGCCTCGTGCGCGCACTGTTTGTCAATCGGCATCCCGCCAGGCATTCCGAGAGCCATCACGAGGTCGCACTTGTGCTTTTCAAAGAGAATCTTGCATGCCACCGGCAAGTCCTTGATGCCTGGCACAGTATAGCGTTCAATGCGAGCCTTCTTCAATAATGGCTCAACCTCCTTGAACATGTCGACGCGCGCGAACGTAGTATCCGCAATACCGATCTTCAAGGTTTCACCTCGACAGTATCGTTGTCTTTCAGTTTGAGCTTCCCGCGCAAATACTCTTTCGAGATGATTTCAGCGACATCAGGATTGTGAGAAGTGCGATGAGGAATGATTAAAGCGCAAGGCATGTTTTTGATGCTCACAGGATAAGCGTCGAGCCCCCCAAACGTGCGCCCGCTCAGAGTAAAGCCCGCAATCACGATTTTCTCTTTTCCGACGAGAAAGTGCTGCAAGGAAGGCGCCTCCATTTTCAAATTCAAGGTCCCGGGATACGGAACGAAGCCGAGCAGTGACTTGAACTGGTCTACATACCCTTTCAGCCCCATATAATACGCGCCCTCGCCCAGGCCGTGCATCACCGCGCCCTTCAGCGACGAAGGCCCACCAGACAACACTTCTTTCAGCGCTGAATATTCCGCTCGCAGCACTTCGGCGCCGGGAACTAAAATCCTCACGCGCACGCCCTGTGGCGTCGCCTGCCGCTCAATCAACTTGTTTTCCTCGAGCGCAATCAGCTTCCGGCTCACGCTCTGCTGCGACAGCCCTGTCTCCTTGGCAAGCCGGGTTGTCGAGAACTCGACCTGCCCAGACAGCGCGCCTTTCTTCGCGAGATGCAGTAAGAGTTTCACAGGAAAAGAATCATTCAGTTACTTATAAATGTTATGCTACTCAGAAATAAGTGACTAAAACCGCGCGTCTTTCAGCTGGTCGAACCTGATGTGCACTTTCTTCCCACTCTCAAGGCTCTTGCATAGCAGCTGAGCGCCCACCCGCATGACTTCCATCTCTTCCCCTTGCAGCACGAACTTGTCACCGGCCTTGATATCGTAGTGCCTGAACAAAACACAACCGCGATGCACATCCTTTTGCGTCATGTAATTCCGGGTGTGAATCGAGCTCGTCAGTTTCAAATCGCCCGGGAAACGCTCCTTGAGTTTTTTCCCGATTTGCCGCAGGAACGTATTAGAAGACAGCAGCAAGTCTATCCCGTTGTCGAGCTCGACGCTCTTGGCTATCCAAACGTGAGGGACCTTGTTAATCTCGGAGATGACATAGTCCACAATCTGCTGTGAGGGGTTGCGCAGCTGCAGAACGCCCTCGAAATAGTTCCGGGGCTTATCGAAAATCTTAGGCTGCTTGTCCATCCCCCAAGGAAAGAGAGGAACGTTTTTAAACCTATCCAGGACTCAGAAAACATGGGCTATTTCGACAAATTTTCAAAGCCGCCGTACGAGGGCAAGGCTCCCTTCAAAAAATTCTGGCACTTCCTCTGGAAAGAGGACAGTGTCGAAAGCTGGATGCTCAATCTTGTCCTCGCGTTTGTCGTCATCAAGTTCATCCTCTACCCGGTTCTGGGCCTGATGTTCGGCACGGCTTTCCCGATTGTCGCTGTCGTCTCCAGCAGCATGCATCACCCGACAAATTTCAACGGCTATTGGGGTGAAACCGGGGCCTATTACGAAGGGATCAATATCACTCAAGAACAGTTCAGGCGCTTCCCGCTCCATAATGGATTCAACAAGGGCGACCTCATCCTGCTCAGAGGCACGGACGCTCAGGATTTGCAAGTCGGTGACGTCCTAGTCTACCAGAGCCGAAGGCCCGATCCCATTATTCACCGCGTCATCCAAAAGAACGCAAATTCATTTGTTACCAAAGGGGACAATTACCTCACCAACAAAGGCCCCAACGTAGATAGCACCATGAATGAGTACGATATCAGGCCTGAACAAATCAGGGGAAAAGCTTTTATAAGAGTTCCGTACCTTGGATATGTTAAGATTATCGCTGTGAAGTTCCTGTGTCTGTTTGGAGAGTACAGGTTTTGCATCGTGGATTAGCTGGGGTTCGAACACGTAAGAACCTAAGAGCGTAATGACTATGGTTCGAACAATAAGTGAGAACCTGAGAACGAAGTGAACATGTTTTGCCCGAAATGTGGAAGCATCCTCTTGCCGAAGAGGGAAGGGACGAAGAAGCTCCTTGCCTGTAGCTGCGGCTTTAAATCCAAAGATGTCTCCTCCGCCATAGTGAAGGAAGAAAAACTAGGGGGGAAGCACAAGGACATCGAGGTTGTGGACAAGTCCTCATGCGAGACCCTCCCCATCACAGAAGCCGAGTGCCCGCAGTGCGGCCACAAGAAGGCGTACTTCTGGCTGGTTCAAACGCGGGCGAGCGACGAGCCAGAGACAAAGTTCCTCAGATGCGAAAAATGCGAGCATACCTGGAGAGATTATAATTAGAGATGTTCCCCGCTTCTTTTTACATTATCGTCAAGGCCCGTTCTCCGAAAACAGAGCTTCTCGGCTTCGATGACAGCCAAAAAGCCTACCGGATGAGCGTCCACGCCCCGCCGGAAGACGGCAAAGCGAACAAGGAAATCATCCGTTACTTCAAGAAAGAGCAGAAGCTAGATGTCGAAATCATCTCTGGATTCACGTCGAGGAAGAAGTTAGTGAAGCTAAATTAAGGCGCATTAAATGACCTGTAGCTAAGAAATGCGGGAGAACACGTTAAACGTCCACTCCGGATGCTCCTCCTCTTTCTCAAGCTTCCATTCATCCTCGTTCCACTCCGGAAAGCGCGTGTCGCCCGGATAGTCTTTCTTGATGAAGGAAAGGTACAGTTTATCGAGGAGTTTTTTCTGGAGCGCCTCTTGGTAAATCGTTCTGCCGCCAATCACATAAATGGGCTTTCCAATCTTCTTCGCCGCTGCGATTGCCCCTTCAAGTGACCTGCACACTTCGATTCCGTGGGTCTGTCCCAGAGAGGAAGAGACGACGATGTTCTGCCGCTTGGGCATTGGCCTACCAATCGAGTCCCAGGTCTTTCTGCCCATAATCACCGTGCCGTCGAGCGTAATCTTTCGAAAATGCTGCAGTTCGTCTGGAATGTCCCAAGGTAGCCAGTTGTTTTTGCCGATGATGTGGCCGTGCTCGGTCATGGCGGCGACAGCGATCACGGGTTGGTTCATGTTACACCGCGATGGGAAACTTGAGCGCCGGATGGCTCTCGTATCCCTCGATTGTGCTGTCGGTGTGCGTCCACTCGAAAATAGATTTGAAGTTGCTAGTAATGATTCTCGGAAGCTTCATCGGCGCTCGCTTCAGTTGTTCTTTCGCGCCTTCAATGTGATTCTCGTAAATATGCACGTCTCCGAGGAAGCCGACAAGTTTCCCTTCCTGTAACCCCGCTTCTTTCGCGAGTAAATGTAAGAGTAAGGCGTACGAAGCGATATTGAATGGTAGTCCGAGCATCGTATCGACGCTTCGCTGGTGCCATAAAAGGTTCAACTTGCCGCCTAAGACCGTGACTTGAATCGCGTAATGGCACGGCGGCAGCGCCATTTTGGACTGGTCTGCGGGATTCCAAGCGGAGATAATCATGCGCCTGCTCGACGGGTCGGTCTTGAGAAGGTGAACAAGTTCTTTTAATTGGTCAACACCCTTGCCGGAATAGTCAGTATGCTGGTCATTGTAAGAAGCCCCAAAATGTCTCCACTGAAATCCGTAAACAGGACCCAAATCCGTCTCTTCCAGCATCTTCTTCTTCGTCGCCTCGTCATGGCCGTACGGCACTTTGGAAGGAGAGCACCATTCATCCCAGATATGATTATTCTTCTCTTGAAGCCACGCCTTGTCTGTAATGCCCTTGATGAAGAATTCGAGTTCAGAAGCAATCAGCCGAAACGGCATCTTCTTGGTCGTGAGAAGAGGAAACCCAGAGCTCATATCGTGCTCGAACTTCACGCCGAAAATCGCCCGCGTTCCCGTGCCGGTCCTGTCCGTTTTAGCCTCGCCCTTCTCGAGAATCTCCTTGACGATGGACAGGTAGGCATCCATAAGCGGGGATATTCCCCCACATTTTTAAGCATTGTGCCAACGCAGATAGAAGCTACTATAGAGTAGTAAAAATAGAAATGTTTATATATGCTGGAAAATTAGTGGGGTTATGCCTAAGATAGCGCTCTTAACCACAGGAGGAACAATAGCTGGAATGAGCTCCGGCGACCCGCATCGCGATAGCGAAGGTCATTCTGTAAGAGGATATAGGGCTGGAGCGCTCTCAGGAAGGGACCTTCTCGAGCAGGTAGGGGGCTTAGAGGATATCGCGGACATTGAATTGGAGGAGCTCGCCGGAATAGACAGCGTAGAGATGAATCCCGGAAACTGGGTAGACTTCGCTGAGCATATGTTCCCCTATATTGAACGACCGGACATCGATGGTATTGTCCTAACGCACGGAACCGATACGATGGCTTGGACAGCGATGGCCTTGGCCATGCAACTCCAAAATCCCGGAAAACCGATTATTCTTACGGGAGCGATGTTGCCTCCTGATCAGGCTCTTGACCATGTAAAGCTGCACCTGAGAGCCAGCACCTACCTAGCGGCACATTCGGGAATAGATGAGGTCTCTGTCTGCTTTTCCGGGAACCCGGAATCGACCTTTACTGAGCTCTATCATGCGGCTAGAGTAGTCAAATATGCCGCTAGTGCATGGAATGCCTTTTCAAATCCAATCGAGGAGCCACTGGCGACATTCAAAGGAGGAAAACTCACTCGAAACCCAAAGGCCCCTCAAAGGTCAGAAGAAGGTCTGCCAAAACTTGTTAAGGGTTTTGTCCCGATAACCCAAGTGACCTATGTAATCGGAGCATCACCTCTACCCAATAATGGAAATGAAAGAGGCGTTCTTTTGGATATTCCTGGCAGGGTTGGAAATAACCAGAGGGTATACGATTATGCCTTCTGCGCTCTTGCGCGTGGAATACCTGTTGCCATCACCGGAGAATCGGGCGAATATCAGAATATGCCCACTGAAAAAGAGCTGAGCCTCCTGAGGGCTGGCGCTGCGTTTATGGGAAGATTGAACCCTCACAAAGCAGGGGTCAAACTCGCTTGGGCAATCGCGCAGACGCGCGGGGACATTTTCTCGACGAGAACGCTGATGTATAAAGACATCGCCGGAGAATTGGCAGGGCTGCAACTTTCTCCAACATATGTTGGAATCCGATCATAAGTTGGAAATCCTTAAAAACGAAGAGCGGCCTTGTTAGAGTATGGTTTCCATTCCCTCATTTCAGCGAAAAGTCCTCTCTTTTTACGAGAAGAATAAGAGAGACTTGCCCTGGCGCAGAACAGAAGACCCCTACAAGATTCTCGTCTCCGAAGTCATGCTCCAGCAGACGCAGGTCGATAGAGTTATCGCCTATTTCAACCGATGGATGGGAAAATGGCCGACAGCAAAGCGCCTCTCAGAAGCATCGAAGGAAGACGTCCTCAAGGCGTGGCAAGGTTTAGGATACAACAGTCGTGCCCTCCGGTTGTGGGAAGCGAGCAAAGTCTTGTCCAAAGAATTCCCAAAAATATATGACAAACTCATTGAGATAAAAGGCATCGGCCCATACACCGCCTCGGCTGTCCTCGCGTTCGCCTTCAACGAAGAGATTGCGGTCGTTGACACCAACATCCGAAGAGTCCTGATTCACGAGTTAGGATTGAAGGAAGACATCTCCCTAGAAAAACTCAAAGAAATCGCCTTGAAATGCATTCCAAAAGGAAAAAGCAGAGTCTGGCACAACGCCCTGATGGATTACGGCGCGATGTCGGCGACCGCGAGGAAGACAAAAATCAGGTCACTCTCAAAGCAAGGCAAGTTCGAAGGCTCGACGCGAGAAACAAGAGCGGCAATCTTACGATTGATTCTCGAAAAGAAAGAAGTCTCAATGAAAGAGATAGAAGAGAAATTCAAGCACCCCCAGATAAAAGAGATACTCGACAAGATGGAAAAAGAAGGGATTGTTCTGAAAGGTAAGAGTATACGTCTAGCATGAGAATGGTGTGTTATATATTTTTGCATAATTTAAATGTTTATAATCTATATAGGGAAAGTTAATAAGTGAAAAATGAAAAAATAGAGAGATTATGGAAACATGCACCGTGAATTCAAGAGGGAAGATTTGTGTGCCTAAAGAGATACGAGAAAGATTTGGTCTAAAGAAAGGTACAACGGTGCTCTTCATCTATTCTGACGGAGAACTCAGTTTAAGACCCATAGAACATTCCCTCGTACCTAGGCTACGCAAATTTATCAAAGCTAGCAAGACCAAACCTAAAGAGAAAGGATATCCCAAGGTGAAGGACTTAAGAACAATGAGCCAGGCAGATTTGAAACGAGAGTTTGGTCCGAAGTAGATAAACTCATTCTAAATATAAAATTCATAAGAAAAAATAAAAAAAGAAGCGTCGCCTAGATGTCTTCAATCCCGCCGACCGTAATCATAAAGCCGCACTCGCCGTCAGGCAAGTACGGAGAGTCCACAAGCTTCGCGACACGCGTGCCCTTCTTTCCCTTGCGCAAGTAGATACGCGTCTGGGAATTGTGGCCCACGATGTGCCCGCCGATAGCCTCTGTCGGGTCGCCGAAGAACTGGTCAGGTTTCGACATCACCTGGTTTGTGACGTACACGCAGAGGTTGTACATGTCCGCAAGCTTCGAGAGGATGTGCATGTGCTTGTTCAGCTTCTGCTGTCTTCCCGCCAAAGTCCCGCGTCCAACGTACTCCGCCCTGAAGTGCGACGTCAGGGAATCCACGATGACCAGCTTGATGTTCAGGCCGTCCTTCTTGATGAGGTCCTCGACCTTCTCGGCGAGGAGCATCTGATGGTCCGAGTTGTAGGCTCGGGCAATCTTAATGTTGCGCAGCGCCTCTTCAGGGTCCATCTTCAGGCTGGTCGCGATTTCGACAATCCTCTCTGGCCTGAACGTCGATTCGGTGTCGATGTACACCACTTGTCCGCCAAGCCCGCCCTTTTCGGGTGGCAATTGCGCGCGAACGGCCAAAACGTGGCCAATCTGCGATTTCCCAGAGCCGTATTGTCCGTAGGTCTCCGTGATTCCGGTCGTTTCGACCCCGCCGTTCAAGAGCTTGTCAAGCTCCTTGCTTCCAGTCGTGATGTGTAGTACGTTCTTGCGCTTCTCATAGACGTCGATGCCGGAGGAGAATCCCATGTCGAGCATCTCCCGCGCGGCGTGGATGGCCTTCTTCGCCACAGCTTCTGTCATGCCGGTCGCGTCGACAATCTCTCCGGGCGTCGCGACCGCGACTGCCATCAGATCGCCAAAGCCAGCGGCTGAGAGCTTTTCGACCGTGGACGCGCCTACGCCAGGCAGGTCTTCAAGTGTGGGGGTGTCTTTCATGCTCTTAATGCTCTTGATTTCAAGTTCTTGTTCCATGGGAGTCTCCTCTGCTTAATAAGATTTCTACAGCACGACTTCTTCTTCCTCTTCCCTTCCGAGAAGCAGGTACTCGTACGCCTTGCTCAGCACCAAGGAAGCCTTGGGGAGGTCGGCGATGCGAAATGAGCTGGTATGCTGCCACGCGTCGTTCTTGTCCTTGTAGCTGCGCTGCAAGGTGACGGTGCGGTAAGAAGTGTCTTCGCCCGATTTCGTCTTTGCGGTGTTGTTCCAAACTGTCGCGCTTATCGCGCCCGTTGCAAATTTCTTTTCTGGTTCCATTGTTTCGCCTCTTGCTATTCGCGTGTTGTTTCAAGCTTCCTTGGGGGTAGGGGCCGCTCGTTATTTGTGGAAGTGGCGGCTTCCATCCCGGGGAAGTGAGGGTGCTTTGTTATCAGCATCTCACTGGTCGGGAAGCTTGCTTATAAGCGCCGCACGCACAGCGCTGTCCAGTGTCCAGTGCTCCTCCTTAAAATGTCTGAGCCCAAAAAAACCGCAAGATTTCCGACGTGGAGGGGTGTTTTCTGAAAAGTATATAAAGCGGCCAATCTGACAGAAAGCAATGGACAAAAAGCCGTTATGGACCATTTTCCTGCTGGTCTTTCTCGATTTAGTGGGCCTGGGCATCGTCATTCCGGTCCTCCCCCTGATTCTGCTCCAGCCCGAGTTCTCGTTCCTCTCGCAAGGCCTCCAAAACGTGCTCATCGGCCTTCTGGTGGCCGCCTACCCCATCGCGCAGTTCTTCGGCGCCCCTGTTTTAGGCAAGTATTCCGACCGCCACGGCAGAAAGCCTATTTTGCTCATCTCTATTGCTGGCACGGTATTGGGCTACCTCCTCTTCGGCCTGGGCATCCTCAAGGCGAACCTCCTCTTGCTTTTCCTCGGCCGCCTGCTCGACGGCTTCACCGGCGGAAACATTTCGGTCGCGCTGTCAAGCATCTCCGACATCAGCAAGGGGCAGGAGAAAACCAAGCATTTTGGCATGGTTGGCATGGCCTTCGGCCTTGGCTTCATCCTCGGCCCCTTCATCGGCGGCAAGCTCGCTGACCCGAGTGTTCTGCCCTGGTTCACCCACGCTACCCCGTTCTGGTTCGCCGCCATCCTCTCAGCCCTCAATCTCCTCTTTATCCTCTTCGCCTTCAAAGAGACGCTCAAGGAGCGCTACCACAAGAAAATAACCTTCTTCGATGGCTTCCATGACATCAAGAAGGCCTTCGGCATGGCGGAACTGCGCGTCATCTTCATCGTGTTCTTCCTGATGAGCTTCGGCTGGTCATTCTTCACCCAGTTCTTCCCGCTTTATCTCTATAAGCGGTTTAGTTTCTCTCCTTCAGACATCGGAAATCTTTTCGGCGTGATTGGCCTCACAATCGCGTTCACCCAAGGTGGGGTTGTGCGCTTTCTCGCCTCACGGGTAAGGCCGGCCGCCGTGCTCCGCGTCGTGCTGCTAGCCGCTCCGGTGCTCTTGATTCTCCTCACGTTCCAAAAGTCAGTAGCCGGACTCTACCTCATCAATATCCTCCTCCCCCTCTTCTTTGGAACAGTCTTCCCCAACATCACAACCCTGATTTCAGACGCCGTCGGCCCCGAGTCGCAAGGAGAAGTACAGGGCATGCGCCAGTCCCTGCAGTCGCTCTCCCAGGCCATTCCGCCGCTCATCGCAACCTTCGCCCTCAGCCTCAGCGTCTCAGCGCCCATCTACATCGGCGCGTCCACGCTCCTTCTGAGCTGGCTCACCTTCATCCTCTTCTACAAGCACCGCAAGAAAGAGCAATTCTAGAAAAGCAAGAGACCGAATACACACCCTGCCAAAAGGAGATGTTCCACCATCCCGCCCGTCCTAAACGGCCCGCGAAGCTTCCATTTCAGAGGATAGAGCGGAAAAATTCCTTCTTTCGTCAGTCCATCAAGCAGCAAATGCGACAGCGTCCCGCAGAGAAACGCGACAGCGACCATGGGAAAAAAAGTCAGAAGAAGAAAAACAGGAACAATCAACAGAAGCGAATGAAACAATTGTCGATGCCCGAAGAAGAATTGGAAAGGCCGAGAAAGGAAAGGCAGCCGCCGTCCTAGATAACTATGCGGCTCGTCGATGTCAGGAAGCAGCGAAAAGAGGGAGACCCATAAGAAAAACGTCCAGTTAAATCCCAAAACAGAAGCAATCCATTTTCCAATAAGCAAACCGAAGAGAAGATGCGTGTAAAATCTCATGCGTCAGAACGTTCTAAGCGAGCCAGTTCCGCTTCAGCGCTCGGCTCAGTATCAACGGATTGCGCGACAAACTCCAGCCGGTCGAACATGTCGTTCTTGCTCACTCTTCCTGCGAGCTTCACAATCTTGCCGAGCATCTTATCCTTGACCGCCTGGAATCCGGCAGGAGCTTCCTTGAACGTGAGCATCTGGTGGTGCTGCATCCCAAGGAGCGCATCGCTCTGCTTGGAGAAGAACACGCCCCGTATCGTCGCCGTTCCGTCGTCGATGACACAGTTCAGAACGTAGCTGTACTCAGGCGAAACCGCGCCGTGGCTGTCGCAGAAATACGTCGATTCGCGCAGCCGTGCCCGTCTTCCGCAAGAAGGGCACACTTCGAAATACCGAGGCTCGAACATTTGTACCACAGTTCCGAGAATCTCGTGAATCTGCCCGGGCGCGAGTTCAGAAATGTTCTTGCGTGAGGCTCCCGCCTGTGAAGCAATCGTCACATCAGAGGGGTTGAACACCAGTTTCGTGTCTGAATTGTGATGCAGTTCAAGGCCGTACTGACTCTGCTTGATGAAAGGATTCTGTATCTTCACAACAATGCCCGGAGTCGCCTCTTTCAGCTTCTCCACCGCATCATTCCACAAAACAATGCGCGCTCTGCCGGTCTCGTCCGCGATCAAAATGCTCGCAACTTTCCCAGAGCTGCCGTCCTGCCGCTTGAACTCCTTGGCGTCATAGGTCCCAGTCACAGCCCCAGCTGTCTCAATGTCTCTCATACCTTGTTTGAGGTCCTTGAGCTTGACACTGCCCGGCTGCCGCGCCTCCTGCAGGCTCACGCCCAGTTCGTTCGCGATGATGTGGCACGCCCCTTCCTTCGAAATCAGGCCGGAAAGCTGCTCCATCTTCGCTTTGACCTTCTCTTCAACAGCTTCCTTAGGGAGCTTCGATTTCTCGCAGATAGCCGCGAGCATCTCCTCAAAGGGCACGTTCATCATGGCTCAGGCAAGCGTGAGGTGATTTATAAAATTTGGCATGGAAGAACACACAAGAATCAACTTTGGACAACCGCGGTGACAAGAAGTTGTGGAAAAATCTGCCCGTATTCTTCACGCACCACAAGCTTGCCGCCCTGCTCCTCGACCGGATTCCCTTTTCCATCCAGAGCCAGAACGCCGACGCAGTACGTTCCCGGCTGTGCCTGCAGCGTCGCTTCAATGCCTAAGGCATCCGTCCTGTACGTCGAATCCAATTCGCCGGAATGAACATCCGCGATTCCCTCGCAGGTATCCCGCTTGAGGAAATAAGCGTAAGTGAGTGCTCCAGAAAGAGAGGAGCCGTCAACTTGCGTGGAAGGAGGAACAAACGTCACCTTGCCGCCAGAAACGCCAAGCTGAGTCACAGAACCCGGCGCCAGTCTATCCTCTGCAACGAGGCGCGCTGCAGTCCCAAGCATCGACTCCTTTCCTGAAGTGTCTGTCGCCGAAACCCCTACCCACGTCTCGCCAGACATCGGAAGCAACGCGAAGAAGCGAGAGCCGTCGCGGTACAGCGTCCCGGGAGTGAGCGCAAGGCATGGCGTTCCGAGAGAAGAAAAGACGCAAGAGGTAGGATACGTTTTCTCAACAGCTGATGCCAACGTGAAGCGCTGCGCTGGAGCGGAAAGCGTTGACGCCTGGCGGCGTGAGATATCGGAAGGAGCGAGATACAGAGTGTAGCTCTGCACATCGCTTTCCGCGGACGTCCACGAGACAAGCGCGCCAGAGTCGAAACCAGGCGCGGGAACAGCTTCCGCCGCAAGAGAAGAAGGCATCGCGTCGGAGAGGAAAAGCGCGAAACGCACCGAAGGCTGCTGCTTCTTGAGCGTCTGTCCCGATGGCAGCCAGAAACTGCCAGGCTTTGAAGCGCAGAAAATATAGGTTCTATCCTCAACGCTGTCTAGCCCGTCGCAATCCTCTGTAATCTGGAGCGCGTGGTTGGCGTTAAAGGAAAACAGGCTGCGCTGCACACAGGAAGAAAGCGAACTCGAACGCTCGCATTCCACAATCGTGTCGAGTAGCTCTCCAGGCCCCCAGAACGCGGTGGCAATCTCTCCGTACATTCCGACACCAAAGGCAACCTTCACATCAAAAGACGGTCGAATGTGATACGTACCTATCTTTTTTCCCAAGACCAGAGGCAATTCGAGTTCGCGCAGCGCTGTTCCGGCGACACGTAAGTTCTCGCCATCTTGTTCGAAATAGTAGTGGTAGCTGTTCGTAGGCGCTCCAAGAGTCTTAAGCGACGCCTCAAGCTTGGGTGAAAGCGAAGTTGAAAGAGCCGTGAAGAGCATGTCTTGAGTCGGAACGCAGAGTTTATCCTTGCTCGCCCAGAGAGAAATACCCGCCAGTTTACCGCAAGGCGCGTCCATCCTGCCGCCTTGCTGGGAAAGCTCAAAGAGGGACTGCAAAGTGGCATAGCGCGCAGCCTGGTCGATTGAAAAGAGCGCCGACTCCGCGTCGTCGCGCGCGTCGAGCAGAGCGAACTCCAAAGCGCCGATAGGCTCCTTGAAATCCGCGCGCTGTTGGATGAGTTTGGTGTAGATGCCAGACATGAACACCGTAACCGCGAAGATGCTCAAAAGGAAAATGAACACCATGGCGCGCTTGTTCATGAGGCGTACCCCAGCACCGCGAGGCGGATACGTATCGGCGTTCCCGCCGTGGGAAGAATCGCCCGTTCATCGAGGAGCGGCACTTTGTCTTCGCAGGAAACCTGCATCACAAGGCGTTCGTCCGCCCAAAGGCCCCAGCATACGGACCTTGCCTGCCCGTAGATGCTGTTGAGCAACTGGTCTATGCGCTTCTGTGTCTCCCCCATCTCCGTTGAGGGTTCCCAAGTAGCGGCTCCGGTAAAAGCAGGAGGGGCAACGGGTTGCGATTGCTCCCCCATATCTCCCGAAGCCGCGCGCACGATGTCGTCGGCGAGAAGAAGCCCATCAGAAGTCGGCGTGCGCAACAAAGTCACAAGCGTGATTTGCTCGCCGATGTATCCGGAGGGCGAGAGCTCCATCGTCGTCGAGGAAAAGGAAATCGTGAAGAGGATGGTCCAGATAATCATGCCAACGACATAGAAAAGCCAGCCCCACATATCAAGAACCGCGCTCATTACGAGCGCACGCTTGTTTGAGAGCGGTGAGCGCTTACCCATGCTGCACCGTCTTGACGAGCATTTTGCATTCTTCTCCATTCACAAGCGCGTATCTCCAGAACAGATTCGAAGAATACTCCTTGAATGTAGTCAGGGGCTCGTAGCGCTCGAGCCATTTCTGGTTGACAGCGAGATTCGCGAGTTCCTTGTCGGAGCGAGAAACAATAATTGAGGCGCTGAACCTGCCGTCATCGGTCTCAATCCTGCGATCGAGGTTCTCGCTCGTAAGCAAGTCCAAATCGAGCGTTCCGGGATAGGAGCGCTGCGTGAGAGAGGAAACCTCGGAGCTCGCTATCAGGATGCGATCTGCTCCGATACGCGCTCGAATGCTCGAGACGTCGAAATTGTTGTGGATGTAGGAAGAGGTCAGGGCGAACGTGACGAAGAGGAAGATGCTCAAAAAGATGAGCCTCCAGGTAGCCCAGTTCAGCATCTTGAAGGCTGCCGCGCGTTTGTGCATCAGGACATCACCGCTTCGCGCATCAGCGCTCGCTCGAAGACGCCTTTCTTGGCGGGGTCAGGCTCAGAAGGAAGGCTCAGTTCAACCACAATCGCGGAGTGCTGTTCAGAAAGTCCTGAGAGCGTTCTGAGCTCTTCGCGATTGACAGGCGCGAAAACCGTCGGAACTTCGGGCCAGATACGCAGCGCCGCGTTCGCCATCCTACAGGCTGTCGACGCGGAATCTGTCGAGGGGTCGTAGAGAATCCAGATTCCAGGTTCTCCGATGTGTGTTGTCATCGTGAGCAAAAGAGTCGAAGCGGGCAGGCGGGAAGCCTCGTCAGAGCTCACAGAAGAAACGCGCTCATCGCCCGCTTCCGCTTCCATCGTTCCGGCGAGGACAGCGACCTTGCGCTCAATTCCTAAAGAGATGTGGCAAGCATGCTGAAAGGAGGCGGCGCTCTCACGGTCCAAGAGGCGGATGCTCGTTGAATCCTTGTAAACCCAGAGGTGTCTGGGAGCGCGATCCTTAGCCGGCGTCTTGAGGAGTTCCGCGACAGGCAAGTAGCGCGCGAGCCAGCCCTGCTTGGCGTCCTTGGCGTCCGAGACAAATTCGCCGGAGAGCGCGGGAATCTTGTAATCAGGGAGAAACAAACTGCGTGCGGCGTCGGTCGAGCCTCGTTCTGAAACCTGCACTTCGTCTTCTTGGACGCGCACGGTGAACGTCGAAAGGTCTCGGGGATACTGAAGGGACACAGAACCTGGCAGTGCTGGAAGAGTATCGAGCAACAGCGAAAGGTCGCGGGAAAGATACGTTCTCTGGAACGTCGTGGAATCGCCAAGACCCCCAATAAAGTTAAAGACGGCGACCGTGATAAACGCGAAGGCAATCAGGTCGATGAGCCACCACATCGCTTCGAGGTTCTGCGCCTTCTTGGAGCTCAGCATCGCACCTCAATCCCCCCTTGCCCGGTGCTCGCCGTGCAGGTGAAGACGTCAGTTCGGCCTTCGGCGTCGAAGTGAGGGCGGATGCTTCCCTCCTGAAGTTTCGCGGACGTCTCGCGGCACTCCCGGGCGTTTTGTGAAGTGCAGCTTCCCGTCAGGGGGCAGACACAGACACAGGAACGTTCTGGAGCGCACCCGGGAATCCCCTTCCCGTCCTTGAAAAGCGTAATCTGGTGCTCAGGGTCGAGAGAAACAGGAAAGGAAAACTCTTCCTTGAGCAGCGTCTCCGCCTCAATGCGCACGCGCTCTGCGCTTTTCAGCGTCTCCTGCGGGATTTGCTCGCCTATCCACCACTCCATAAGCGCGGTGAAGACGTTGTATCCGATGAAGAAGAGCGCGACGAAGAGAATCACCTCAATAAGCGTCTTGAGGGGCAGGTCCGCTTTCATCCAGGATTCGCCCCGCTATTCTGCGGCTGCGACTCTTTGGGGAAGAGGTCGGCAAGGCCTTTATCCCCTTCCTTGCCTGCTTGGGCAGTAGTCGACTTGAATTTTGCCATGATGTCCGATATCGCGCCCTTGAAGACAATAATCATCACAATCAGGACAATCAAGCAGATTGCCGCAACGACGATGACGTTCATAGAGAGTTCTGTGCCTTGTTTCATTATCTCACCATCATGAACGTGGATTCCGTCTCTTCGAAGGATTCCATCGTTGAAATTGTGATGTCGCCGACCAAAAGACCGCCTTTGATAGGGTCATCCTGGTACCAGCTCGCGCCGGATAAGCTGTCGACATAGACGCCATCCTTAAGATTCGCGAAGGAGAAGGGACGCTCCCGGAGCGTCCCGCTATCGGAAAAATCGTCGCCCCAGACGAGGTTGACTGCGCTAAGTTGGCTGCGAAAATCATCGTCGATATAGAGGTAAAAGACAATGCCCTTTTCTTCTTTTCTCGCGAGGATAAACCCATCAGGGACACCATCGCCTGGAATAAGATGAGGCTGGACGCGCATGGCCGCCTGCTCTTCTCCGGCGCGGTGTTGCTCAGTGATGCTCATCCCCTTTGTTTTTGAGAAGAAATCGCTCGGAAGCGCGAGCGTGTCAAAACGCTTGCCGTGATACATGCCGGAGAGGAAGAAGCTTGCAATCCCGCCGTCCTCAGTAAGCAAGTCTTGCTGCCCTGCCTGCACGCGCGTCTCAGACCGTGTCGCGAGCAGGGAGCTGACTTCAACACCCGTCTCGGCGGGCACAATCCAGTCCTTGCTATTCTCAGTGAAGAACTGATGTGTGGGCGCAGGCTTGGGAGCGACCTGGATAGCGACCCAGGAAAGAAGCGCTAAGAGGACAACGAGTAAAATGATGAGAGTAGTTGTGCGTTTCATGTTAGTCGTGGTTGGGCCATTGGCTGTCGATAGCAATGGCACCCTTAGCAGCTTCCCCAACGACCCCTGTGCCAAAGCCGACAGCTGCCATAATACCCGCTATGCACGCTGGAGCTGCCGGTCCGCAGAGCAAACCAAGGAAGGGAAGTCCAATTTGCGCCGCTGTGATGGCGGATGAAATGGCCTCGTCGCTATCGCTGATGCCGTGGTAGCAGTAGTTGTCCGTGCCATAGTTCTCGACAATCGGGTTGACCTTGATACAGAGCGGCTTGTGGAGTGTATCGGCGTGAAACCATGCGGTATCGGAGTGGCATTCCTTGATAGATTTGCTGTTGGAGTCGAGCGTATAGAGCATGCTGTTTTTGCCATCGAAGTGGGGTGTCGTGACAAACTTCCCCGTCGCGACATCATTCCCGTTTTCATCCTTGCCCATCAATTGCTTTGGCGCATCTCCAGTCTCGAAGATACCTGCCTCCGCGTCTTCCGTGTAATAGCATTCACACGAGCTCACTTCAAGCAATAAATCTGCCTGACAGGGGCTAGCCAGATAGAATCGCTCAGGATCCTGCGAGAACACCCCCTGATCCTTGGTAAGCGAGAGATAGTAGCGCTCGACTTCCGGAAGCAAGCCTTCCATGTTGCGCTCGCCGTAGTTCGGCAGGACGGTCTTTTCGACCAGCGCCTGGTGCGCTTGTAGTTTCTTCTGGAGCGCGGGATCTGGAGAGTTCGCGATGTACGCGTTGATTTCAGGATACGTGACATCCTCCATCAGGGTAGTATACGGAATCGTGTGAAAATACGGTGACTTGAGCCCGATGGAGTTGGCGCCGCCGACGGGATAGTTCTTCTCGGCCATGCTCTCAATCCTCGCTGCGGCTATTCCGGCAAGAACAGCAACGAGATGGCGCTTCTGCTCGAGCATGGCAAGGGGACCTCCGATGCGCCCAATGGAAGAAGTGGGGGTGCGCAAAAAGGTCTGGATGGCGATGCCGCTGCGCGGAGCCAATTCATCGATAGTTTTGGAAGCGAGAATAGTATCGAGCCTCTTAAGAGCCTGCTGCTGGGCTTCCTCGGTAAAATCTTTGCCAATCGCTCCGAGGATGACTTTTCCCGTCTTCTCGTCGAAAAGCATCTTCTTGACGGCTCCCTGATTGGAGAGGAAAGCGCGTAATTCGAGAGGTGACATCTTGGCGAGGATATCTGCGTCGCCTGCCTTGAGCACCTTAATCAGCGCTTCCTTTCGCGCCTCTTCAGTCATGTCGCCGAGAAGGATTTCCTTGAGCAAGTTCTGACCGCGCATTCCTGCGCGATACACCCGCACCGCTTCGCGCGGCACCGAGCGCAGGCCCTGGAGCGAGGCTTCGTTCACGATTTCCTTGCCCACCTGTCCTGCGACTTTCTGGGAGGCTTCGCGCTGGGCCTGCTCGAAGAGTTCTTCGGTGACGTCGCCGCCTTTGGCGAGTTGCTCGGCGCGTTGGTAGACGAGCTTATAGTAAGGCATTTCCATGACTTCAGAGAAGGGTATTTCGGGAGTGCTATGCGTGATAAAGACTTTTTTGTTAAGCCTATCGAGCAGCTCACGCTCGCCTTCCGTGGTCAAGACGCCATCTTTCACAAAGTGCTTATCGGCTCCCTCAAGGAGTTCCTTCAGCTGATGAGAAGAAGTGCCTGCGAGTTTCTCTGCTAGCTCTTTTGCGACAGCGTCGTCGGCAGAGCCCAGAAGGCCGCGGATGCTCTTGCCAAAGGCAATCTCGGCGCTCTCCTGCACTGCTTCAGTCATGACGGTGCGTTTCACGAGGAATTCAATCGGCGTGGAAAACAGGCCCTTGATAAGTCGTGTCGCTCCTTGTCCTGCCGTGGACACGGCTTTCTTAACTAAGTTTCCCGTGACCTCAGTTACAGGATTTTTGAAGGGTGCGAGGAGGGTTTTCCCAAACTTAGACCCCATGCCCATGGTAATAACATCAACCAGCGCGAATCCCCCCTCAACAGCGAGAATCGTCCCCCACGCAATCTGGTAGCTACTCGTTTCCCAGTACTGGGCTTCGTCAGCGGGAAATTTCTCGTAGAACAGGAGATATTGAGGGTCGCCATAAGCCGTGAGCGTTTCAACAGCGTTGGTGAACCCGCTCGATGAAGGAGTGACGTCCTGCGGCAGCGAGAATCCCTTCACCTTGTAGCCGAAGGATAGCGCGTTGGTAGGGGCGTCGCAGGCGTCTTCGGCCCCGCCGTGGAGAGTGACCTCGTCCAACCAGGAAGGGTCGGCGCAAATGCTCAGTAGTTCTCCCTTGGGCGCGAGCGTCGTGAAAAAGTTCGCTGGAACATCGCCCTGATCGATATCCTCGACATCAAACATGCCGTCTCCTGCCAGCCCCCCTATTTTCTCAAGGCAGACCTCTTGGGTGATGAAGGAATATTTTTTAGAGAACTGCTCGCAGAGAAGGAGTTTATGGCTCCCAAGATACGAGGCGACTCCCGCGTTCATGAACCCATCGAGTTCCGTAAGAGACGCCGCGGGATAGTCAGAAGGCATCGCGAGCGCGAAGCACCGCGTCGGCTCATTGCCCTTGTCCTCAAAGATGAACCAGCAGGAAAGCACCGCTAATCCAATCGATTCTTTAACACTCTCTACAGACGCGGTGGCTGCAGGTGTTACAGTCTCACGATCGTAATACGTAGGCTCCACCTGCACCCCACCAAACGACTTTCTGGCGGTCGTGAGGCTCTTGTCATCATTGAATTTGACCCCGAGAATCTTCTTGCTGAACGCGTTGTCTTTATAGGTATCAAGATATGCGAGGCTGTTGACCGCGTAGATGAATCCCTTGACGCTGTTTGTCGCGTCTTGGGTGTAGGCGGAAGTCTGGTTGTAGCGGTCGATAATCCCCTGGTCAAAGGTCTTGATATTGGCCTGCCCCAATAGGTATTGCGAACCTTCTCCGGAGAGGTCATACACAATTTTCCCGCCGGTAATAACCACCGTAAGCATCAGCACCGCTATGACAATCTGCGAGAATCCGAAATCAGCCTTCCGGTTCATGAGCCAAACACCTTATCGAGCAGCCCCGATGAGCCGCCCCCGAATTTGCGCATGAGCACAAGCATAATCACAAGCACGATGAGCGCGAGGAGCCACCAGCCCAGCATGTCCCAAGCGATGCCCTGTTTTGTCCGAATGGCGACAGGAGCGTTCATTGGAGGGTTGCGCACCTCTCCGCGACCTGGTCATAGGGTTTGAACTCGAGAATATTGACATACGTCGTTTCCTCGCCCCCGCTCTCGGCTGTGAGACCGAGCCCCCCACCATTAATGAACTCCCAAACATCGTCAGCCAGCACCTGGCTTTGCTTTTCGTTGATAGCGCTGAAGACAATGGCGTAAGGCTTGTCGAGCGAGTAGTCGTACGTAGGGGGCTTCATAGCGTCGGTAGGGTCGAGCAGGAACTCATAGTAAGAAAGGGTGTGGAGCGGCGGAGTGTGCGTACGCAGGTACGTATCAAGGGTGAAATCCTTCTTGGGGTCGGTATTGGAATACGGGCTCATGAGCAAATCCGTACTGCCGAGCCCAAAGTCCGCCTGTACTTCCTTGGAAAAGGCGACGCGGGCGCACAGCACGCATTGCGGCTTCTCGGTCCAGACATCGAGCACCTGCACCCGCCCTGCCGCGAACTGGTCCCAGCAATCAAAGAGGAGGCTTGAAATCATCTTGTTCGCCTCAGTGAGATAGCACTCCTTATCTGATTTTGAGAAGAGGTCTCCGCATTTCACCTTCTGCTTGATTTCGGAGGATTGTGATTCGATGAAAAATTCAGTTTTGTTAAAGGTGATATACCGTGTCGGACAGCTGAGGTCCGCGGTTTCTGCCTTGGCGACCGGGAGCCTTACCTTGCTGTTAAGCAAAACACTCTGTTTGCAAAGCGATTTTTCATAGCCTTTTTCAGTCCCGATCTGGATTTTCTTGACCAAAGGTACGCCGATAAAACCCAGGAACACCAGTCCGAGGATAAGCGCGACAATGAGCTCGGGAGACATGCCGCGGCGGTTCATGGGGAAAGGAGATTGATACGTTCTTTGAGAACAACAAACAAGACAATGGCGAAGAGGCTAATCAGGATAATCATGATAGTGGTCGAGGACATCCCTCGTTTGGGCAGGCGCATGGTCTTCTCCTCGGAACCAGGAGGCAGCCTATATAAAGATTATTATTAAAGGAAAACAAGAAAGGAAAGAAGAAAATTAATTCTTCTTGCAGCACACTTGGCCTTCATTGGCGGAAGCGTCTGAGAAAACCCCGTAGACTTGCGACTGTCCGTCTGGGCAGGATTCAAACCAATCCCGCGTGCCGTCATCTAGCTCGCACTTCTGGCCCTGCTGAACGTTATCCAGGCCCCTGCCGAAAATCGAAATCCTGCCAGTGAAGATCATCACAATAACGACAAGGACGATGAGTGCGATGGCTGCGACAATAATGGTATTGATTGAGATGCTTTGTGCCTTCTTCATGGTTGGGAGCCTCTTTTTCCTCTTTCAGGAAGAGGCGGTATTTAAAGATTTCCTTAGCTTTAAGGGGTAACCGCGGTTTCGCGGCTCTTCGCCTCTTAAAGAGAGTTCTCGTTTGCCCTCCGCTAGCAGTAAGAGTAAACGGGTATAGCGAGGAGTAAAAAAGCAGGTAGTTGTAGCTAGAGGTTAGCTACAGATATGGAGACTGAGATAAATCGTGCTCCCCGCTACCGGCAGCGGCTGCACCTTGAGTCTGCGGTTGCCCGTGCACTCCTGCCCCTGGGTGAGCAGAGAGAGCTGGCTCGTTGCGGGGCTCTGCGGGTCACGATAGACCTCGAAGAAGTAGTTCACCTTCCAGACGTCAAAGGTCTTGGCAAAGAGGTCGCGCTGTGTGGCCTGCAAAAATTCGCAGGACTGCATTCTGCCCAATGGAACATCGCAGGTGATACGGCCCTGCAGGCTATAGTACATCGCGCAGTCCTGGAACAGCGCGGACATCGTTGCGCCTGAACATTCCGGAGCGTTGGTTTCGAGCATCGTGTTCAAAAAGTTCGCCGCAAGCTCCGACTCCTGGAAGCTCTGCCGCGTGTCGGAAGGCTCTTTCAGGATGACAAAACGCACGACGAAAAGGAACGCAAGGCTCAAGAGAATCACGACAATCGCAAGGCCCATCAGCTCCATCTGCCCCTTCCTTGATTTAAGGGGTGAAGGACAGAAAAGGCTCCTGTAACAAAGACTTCGTCGGGAGACGGGTATTTTTAGGGCAGAACCCTTCGGGATTGCGCCAGCAGGAAACGAGGAAGAAGCGGCCATATGAATTTCCGTTTTTGAGTTGTGTCTTTCAGACAAAAAGAAATCAAAAGCGTTCAAGAGTACACCTCGATATGCAGAACTCCGAACGCTGTTGTGGCGCTCGCGGGTTCAAAGATGGCGATGGGGAAAAAACTGTCGCGTTTGTCCTTGGCGTTGGGTAGCTGGTGGGAATACAAGACAATCGGAAACGTCTCCGGGTAGACCTCTTCGAGCGTGACACGCGCGTAGCCGAGCAGATTAAAGTACTCGGGTTCGGAAAGCACATCCGGAGCCGCGAAGGCTTTGAGCAGGTCGATGCAATTCTCCTTCACGATATTCTGCTCCGAGCACTGCAGCTCCGGAAGGGAAGAGGCGATTTGCTGTACTTGAATAGCGGAAAGGTCCTGATTCTCCTCTACCTTGGACTCGAGGCTCTGTTTGGCTACCTTAGTGTAAAAGATAAAGCCGAGCGAGATGAGGATGAAGAAAATGAAAAGGATGGCGATAGTCTCCATCATCTGCAGCTGCCCTCGTTTGTGTTGTCTCATGTTTTTTCGCTTGGAAAGGAAGTATATCTGTTGGTGGTGTGGTTGTAGTGAGACTAATACAGGAGCGCGCAGCTGCGCCTCTGCGCCTCGAGGTTGCTCAGCAAGAGATCATTCGCGAGCCCTGAAAGGTCATCTGAAGTCTGAGCTGTCGCGTAGCTGACGAAGGTCAGGCGTTCGGTCTCGAAGATATTCTGGCAATAAGGGTCTGAAGACGCGTAAGCGGACGCAAGAGATATCGCGCGCTGCTCGTAGATTGCCGCGACATTCCGCATGCGCGCCATCCCCTTGGCGAGAGCGCACTGGTAATCTGCGAAGGAATCGGTAAAGATAGCCCCAAGCACAGCCGCCTTCCCGAACACTGATGTGCTGCCGGTAGAGTGGAGAGTCTGCGATAGCACCGAAGGATGAGACTTCTCAAAGAAAACCGTCTGCACAGCCCCGGAGAGTTCAGAGCCGGTGAGCTGAAGCGCCGTGAAGTCCTCGCTCGCGAGCGCCTTGAAAGGCTGAATCGAGAGAGAGAACGCGTTGTTGATAACGATAACGCGCACCTTGAAGCGGTTGGTGTTAGTGAGAGGGAGCGGGGGATTGAATTCCGCGCCTAGTTCAGGGGGAAAGGCGTCGCGCAGCTCACGGAACAGGGGGTCGCTGGTGTCGCCGATAAAGACATACCTGATGTCGGGACTTCCGAGGAACAGGAAGTTCGCCACGCGGAACGGCACGTCCCAGGGCTCGCTCCAGGCGACAAAACGCCCCGTTTCGATACGCGTCGGCGCGAAGAGAATCGTGCCGCGGATGCGGGTGCTCGTCTCGCTCTTGCCAACGCGGTAATCGTCGCAGGTGAAATGCACGGTCTCCGACGGCAGCTGGAACCGCGTCACGGTGTTGCGCGTGACAGAAGAGCCCGTCAAAAGAGCGTCGAGATAGGTCGCGACCGTTGAAGCTGCGCTCTGCTCCGACCCTTTCTTGACCCAGCCCACAACCCCGAAGAAGAACAGGAAAATAAGCGCGCCTGCTACAAGGACGAGAATCCAGTTGAACTGCACTTCAAATTGGGCTTTCATGAGATGACCGCGTGGTCACCCTTGCCTTCGATGCGCAAGGTCACAACGCTCCGGTTGAAGGGGAAGCACTGAAAATTTCCGGCGAGACTGATGTTTCCAAGTGTATAGATTCCGGCGATGGACTGGTCTTTCAGAATGAGAAACGTATTGGCTGTAGGCCGGAAGTTGGAGAAAGTATCAAGAATCAGCGGATAGTCCGCGAACTGAGTATTTTGAGGGACCCCCATATCAAAATTATAGTTGTTGACAAAGCACAACTCCTGATAGGAGGAATCGAGCGGGAACTGCTTCACCTTGAGCGTCCCGTACTGCCCTGAGATAGTACGAATCGAGCTTTCCAGTTCCTGCCGAAACTGCAGGGCGCTGATGTCCTCTGTGCGCTCCTTGAAGCTGGTAATGCTCCGGTAGCCGAAAATGAGGATAACAACCACCACGACGAGGGTGATAATGTAGATAAAGACCTGCCCGGCGATCTGCGCTCTCATCGTCTCATGCACACGCTGCACGGCGCAAGGCCCTGCTGCCTCGCCTTCTCCTCGCTCTCAATTTCTTTGAGGCCCTCCCCTTTGCCGGAAAGCGTGATGCAGTCCTTGTGGTGGAAACGCTTGCCGTTCGGGGTAGTGTAAAGGTGAGAGGCGGAAAGCGCTGCAATTGATTTTACAGGCGTTTCCGTGGGCTTTTCGGAAGAGGCTTTGGGAGCCGCGAATTCTTCTCTGAGCTTTTCAGTAAGGTCTTTGAGTTCCAGCTCTTTTTTCACGGGTTCTGGCTTCTTGCCAACGAGTGTGGACAGCCGCTTGAAGACTTCGTCCTTATCCACGGGTCCGGTCTTAACGTGTTTCTCCTCTGATGTCTTCTCCGCCGACTTCTCCGCTGGAAGGCTGTCGCCGAAAAGGCTTCTGCGTTTCTTGGGAGCAACAGGCCTGAAGAGCGGCTTGCGTATCTGAGGCTGGCTGGGCCGCGGCGTGAACAGAGGGGTCGCAGGAGGCTCCTGCTTGCCTTTCTTGGACTGGTCGTAGAGCAGATAGCCTACAGTCGCGAGGACCAGGAGGACTAGGAGGCCGAGGAGCAGCCACAGCCAGCCGAGGCCGCCTTTTTCCTTAGACGCCCCCTCAGGAACACTGGAAGGGTCTGTGGGGTCAGAACCTTGGCTTACCTCGTCGCCGTCGGTGAATCCATCTCCATCAGTATCGGGGTTCTTGGGGTTGAGCGCCCACTGATTGGTGAGCAGCTGGCTGTACTCTTCCAGGTTAGTAAGGCCGTCATTATCGCTGTCCACTCCAGCGTCGCTCGCGTCGTTGGGGTCGAAGCCGTAGCGGGTCTCCCAGTCATCGGGCATGCCGTCGTTGTCCGTATCTCCACTGCTCCGTATGGGTTCGGGTGTAGCGCAGATGCTGTTGAGACACTTCAGTCCGGAAACGCAGTCGCCATCCCGTTCGCAGCGCTGGTCCTTGGCGCAGAAAGTGGGGCAGGTGCCGCCGCAGTCAACATCCGTCTCTGACTGGCCTTGCTTGCCGTCTGAGCAGGTGTCTGCCTTGCTGCACGCGCCGCTCTTGCACAGGCCTGTAGAGCAGTCGTTATTATTCTTGCAGTCCAGGCCGAGGTCGCATTTGCCGCACGATGGTCCGCCGCAGTCTACGTCAGTTTCGTTGCCGTTTTCTTTGTCGTCGGTGCAGGAAGGCACGGAGCAAAAGCCGGAAATGTCGCAGTAATTGTTCTGGCAGTCCACGTTTCTAAGGCATTTCTTGCCGGTTCCACAGGCTGTCGAGCAGGTGCCGCCGCAGTCGAGGTCGGTTTCAGAGGAATCTTGCACATTGTTGGTGCAGGTGGAATTGATATTCACAGCGCAGTGGCCGTTGCTGCACAGGCCCGTAGAGCAGTCCGAGCTTGAGCGGCAGTCCTTGCCCTGAGCGCACTTGCTGCACGAGCTGCCGCAGTCTACGTCAGTTTCGTTGCCGTTCTTGATGATATCAGAGCAGGACGCCGTCGCGCATCTTCCAAAGGAGTTGCAGTAATTGCTCTGGCAATCTGTACTGTTGAGGCAGAGGGCGCCGTTCCTGCACGTCGCTCCGCAGACAGAGCCGCCGCAGTCGAGGTCGGTTTCAGAGGAGTCCTTGATGGAGTTCGCGCAGATATTGATGGAGCACAGCCCGTTGGTGCATTGTCCGGATGAGCAGTCGGGGGAAACCCTACACGCCTTGTTGAGAGCGCATTTCACTGAACAGCTTCCGCCGCAGTCAGTGTCGCTCTCATTCCCATTCCTGAGTGTGTCAGTGCAGGAGGGAACCGCGCATTTCAGAGTGGTGGGATGGCAATAATTGAGAGAGCAGTCCGCGTTGCGTTGGCAGGTTTTGTCTGTGCCGCAAGTAGCCCCGCAAATGCCGCCGCAGTCGACATCGGTTTCAGAGCCGTCGCGCTCGCCATTGGCGCAATTGGAAGCGGCTAAAGGCAAGGCGGTGCGCACGCCAGAGCTCGAAACCTGCGCGCTCTGTCTGCCCAGCGCGTTGATAGCTCGCACGTCGAATTTGTAAGTGGTCTGGTCTGAGAGGTTGAGGGGCTCGCCGTTCTCGTCGATGGATATCCATCCGGAGAACGTGTTGTTATCTCCTGTAGGCTCCACAGCGGTCCAGTTGATGAGCGTAACACGCCTGTTGGTAGCGTCGATGGTGTAGAACGTATAATTATAAGTGAGCCCGAAGCTTCCGCTCTCGTCGTCAACGCCTCTCCAGGAAGCGTAAATCTGGTGCTGATAGGGCGTGGTTCCGGACAGCTGGCCTGAGATGGAGTCGTTGACAAAAGCCATCCTGGGCGGCGTGGTGTCAATCTGGAATTGAATCGTTGCCCTGGCCTGCTCGTTGGGGCGGAAGCAGAGAACATTGAAGGAAGGGGAGGAAGACGCGGACGAAACAGAAATCGTGTGGCTGAGGCTGTTGAGGCTGTTGAGGCTCATGCCCGCGATTTGCTGCGGATTCGTGCTGTCAAACCTGCAGGAAGCGTGCTTATTCGTCTCGATGATAAGCTCGGGGATAGTTGTGCCTTGCAGTGGTTCGGTGTGGTCAATAATGCGCAAGGGCACGGACGGATCCACCACCACTGCAATGGATTTCTTGTCAGAAAGCCATCCCGCGCGGTCCTCGCATTGCACCGTATAGAAGAACGTGCCAACCGTGTCGAGCTGGAGCGGCGCGCTCTTGAGAGTCGAATAGCTGGTGTTATCGAATAGAGTCATATCTGTGTAGGGGGCATTTGAGAACGTGCTATAGCGGCACAGGACGTCTTCATCGGAGGAGGCGGACAGGCTGAACACTGCGGGAAGTTCCGCGATGGGCGATGCGGGAGAGGTGAACACCTGCACCAGGGGGGCGCGACTGTCAAAGCGGACCTGGAAAGACGCGAGTGAAGGAGTGGGGCTCTGAACCTCTTTGCAAAGGACATAGAGGGTATGCCATTCCTCATCGAGGAAACGGACATTTTTCACGGTGTAAGTCGTTGAAGTCGTTGAGTCAAAGGGATTGAGGAAATTGAAATCTCCGGTGTTTGGGCGCATGTCCCAGTTGCTGTATCTGCAATCAAGCGTGTTCTGCGATTCAACCACAACATCAAAGGGTTGTGACGCGGAAGCCCTTCCCGATGGCTGCGCGAGATGGAGGGTGTCTTTAGTGATATCCACAACAAAGGAAGTGGATGCGTCCCCGACCTTGCCGAATCGGTCCATAGCTCTCACAGACAAACTCTTGAAGCCGTCTGGCACGACGAGAGGCTTGCTGAAGCTCGAGGCGAAGCCAACAGGGAAGTCCGCTTTCCGCTCTTTGCCGTCGATGAGCACACTCTGGAGCTGCACCTCACGATCAGATTGGACAGAGAAGATAAGGGGGAATGCCCGAATAGGCGCCGAAGACGTCGCGGGAAGAAGAGTGAGGACAGGGTCAGTGCCGAGAGGTAGGGAGACATTGACTCCTAAACTGGTCTTGACATCGCTGCTCATTCCGAAAGCGTTGATAGCCTTGACATCGAACTTGTAAGTGACATGTTCAAGAAGTTCGATAGGCTTGTCTTCGCCGTCCTTGGAAATCATTCCGGAGAAGGTGTTATTCGGGCCATTAGGGGGGAGAAGCGTCCAATCGATGACCGTGACGCGCCTCGTCCCGTTCAGGGAGTAGAGCGTATAATTATAGGTCATGCCTAAGTGTTCGCTCTCGGGATCCGTGCCTCTCCAGGAAGCGTAAATCTGGTATTTGGAGGGAGTAGTTCCGAACGACTGTCCAGGAGTTGAGTCATTAACAAAGAGCATAAGTGGCCGGGACGCGTCAATCTGGAAACTCACAGTCAGCGTTGCTGTGCCGCTGGGGCTGAAACAGCGGACAAAGAGGGAGGTAGCGGAAGGCGATACAGAGACGCTGGCTTTATGTGAATAGCTGTCTGAGCTCGTCAACGTGGGACTGCCCGAGGGAACTTGGGGATTGGAGGTGCTATAAGAGCAGGTGGCCTGCTTATTTGTCTCGACAAAAAGAGGGATACGATTGCTCGGCTGAAGCGCCTCAGTATGGCTCACAATGACAAAGGGAATATCCGTATCCACCACAACATCGATGCTCTGCTTCTCAGACAGTCTTCCCGCGCGGTCCGCGCATTGGAGAGTATAAGAGAACGTCCCGACCGAGGTGAGCTGAAGCGCTGCGGTGGGAGCGGCGCTGAAATCCGCGGTGTCGAAGGCTGTCATCTGCGAGTAGGGCGCGGTGGATGAATTGCTGTAGCGGCACAGTACATCTTCATCGGCGCGCGCGGAAAGACGGAAGTTCGCCGGAAGCTCCGCTAAGGGAGAAGCAGGTGTTGTGAACGCCTGCACCTGCGGATCCTGATTGTCATAACGCACCTGGAAAGAGGAAAGGAAAGTGTTCTGCCCTTCTTTGCAAAGAACATAGAGAGTGTGCCACTCCTCATCGAGGAAGAGATAGGAGCTGATAGTATAGCGCGGACCGGCTACACTGCTAAAGGGCGTGAGGATGTTGAACTCTGAAGTTCGGGGTTCAAACTCCCAGCGATATCTGCAGTCTAGGTTATTTTGCGATTCGACAATAATATCAGAAGTCGGAACTGAGGAAGCCCCATTGGCCGGCTGCGCCAGTGTAAGAGTATCTTGGCCGTTATCGATAATGAACGTCGTGCGCGCTTCCGCTAAGTTGTCGAAACTGTCGTTTACGGCGACATAGAACCAATGCGCGCCATCCGGAATGACTAAGGATTTGCTAAATGTTTTCGAGGCGCCTGTTCCGAAATCTGCCTTCTGTTCTTCTCCATCGATAAGGGCGGTTCTGATTTGCACCGTGCGATTGGAAGAGATAGCGAAACTGACAGGAGAGCGCGAAGGTGTGGTAGAGGTCGCGGGAGTGAGGGTCAATGAGGGGGCGTTGGTAAGCGGGAAGGCGGTAGTGACGCCATTGCTAAGGCGATTGGGGTCATTGGCGTTCGACTGCCCGAGGGCGTTGATGGCCTTGACCTCAAACTGATAGCGTGTGTTGTCGAGAAGCCCCTCAATTGGAATCCATCCAGAGAAGCTATTGTTGGTCCCATTGGGTTCCACCAGTGTCCAGTTAATGACAGTCTTCCGGCTGACCGATTCAAAGAGGGTATAATTATAGAGCAAGCCGAGGCTTCCGCTCTCGTCGTCGACGCCCCTCCAGGAAACGTAAATCTGGTACTGGTAAGGAGTAGTGCCGTCAGTCACTCCCGGGCTGGTGTCATCGACAAAGGCCATCCTGGGCGGCGTGGTGTCTATCTTCAGGGGCACCAGAGTGAGGAGGCTCTCCCGGTCCCTAAAGCAGCGCACATAAACGGCAGCGGTAGACGGATTAACCGTAAGGGTGAGCGTGTGAGAGAAGCTGTTCGCGGCCCCTAACTGAGTTCCTGCCGTGACTTGCGAATCTGAGAGGTCGTATTTGCAAGTGGCGTGTTTATTGGTCTCGATAGAGAGCGGGATGCGGTTGCTCGGTTGCAGCTCCTCGGTATGGCTGAGGATAACCAGGGGAAGGCCCGGATTAACGTTGACTTCAATAGTTCTCTTCTCTGACATTCTGCCCGCTCGGTCCTCGCACTGCGCGGTGTAGGAGAAGGTTCCTTCCGAGGTGAGCTGAAGCGCAGCTGTGGGAGCGGCGCTGAAGCCAGCGGTGTCGAAGGCAGTCATCTGTGAGTAAGGCGCCGTGGATGAAGTGCTATAGCGGCAGAGCACGTCCTCGTCGGAGGAGACAGACAGGCTGAACGCCGCGGGGAGTTCGGCGATAGGTGAAGCGGGAGAGGTGAAGAGGGAGATGGATGGTGCCTGGCCGTCCGCGCGAATTTGGAATGAGGGGAGTGATACACCCTGCGCCTCCCTGCAAACGAGATACAGCAGATGGGAGTTCTCATCTGTGAAGGAGACGTCGCGGACGGTATAGCGCGACCCCGCCACACTATCGAACGAGGTCAGAGAAGGGAAATCCGAGGCAACGACTTTGTGGTCCAAGCTATACCTGCAATCCAAATCGTTCTGCGATTCCACGATAATGTCGAAAGGCTGCTGGGAGGAGGCGCCGTTCGCTGGTTCGGCAAGTTGGAACGTGTCAAAACCGCCATCGACAACAAACGAGGACTGCGCCTCGCCTGGATTGTTGTAGACATCGCGCGCGAAGACAACGATAGTTTGAGAGCCGTCCGTCAGTGTGAACGTATGGGCAAATCTGCTCAGAGTGCCGGATGGGAAATCTGCAGTTTTGTCCTCGCCGTTGATGAGCACGCTCACGAGCCGGACAGGACGATCAGCGCTAATGACTACCGGAACGTTGCGATTGGTGAGGGGAGACGAAGTGTCGTTGGAAGAAGGAGAAATCGAAACTGTCGCTTCTGTAGTGAGGGGGAATTTGGTAAGAACGGTATCGGCTAAGATGGGGCTGCTGGTCTGCCCGAGCGCGTTGAGAGCCCTGACCTCAAATTTGTAGAGGGTGTTGTCCTGTAAGTTAAGTAGCCTGTCTTGGGAATC
>JAUSJW010000040.1 GCA_030647105.1 Nanobdellota archaeon
CGCGAATTGCCCTTGATGTCGCAATCGCGGTCGAGTTCAAGGTGTGGACCCACTCGCGCTCGTTGCCTTTCTGATATTTGATGTTGAGCCGCACGGCTTGATACGCGGTGCAGTTCGAGCAGGAGACGACTTCGCGGTATTCCTGTTCTCGCGGCATCCACACTTCGATGTCGTATTTCTTCGCCGCGACAGAGCCGATGTCGCCGGTGCAGATGTTGACGACGCGATAGGGCAATTCCAGGTCCCTGAACATCTCCTCGGCGTTCGCGAGGAGCTCCTCGTGCAGTTTCCAAGAATCTTCGGGCTTGCAGTAGATAAACATCTCAATTTTGTTGAACTGGTGGACGCGGAAAATACCACGCGTGTCCACGCCGTGGCTGCCGATTTCTTTTCGGAAGCACGCTGAGATGCCTGCGTATTTTATCGGGAGCGTTTTTTCGTCGAATACATCGTCCTTGTGCAGGGCGCCGATGGCGTGTTCCGAGGTCGCGATGAGGTAGAGGTCGGAGTCCTGAATCTTGTACATCACGTTCTCGAAATCAGCGAGGTCTACGACACCTTCATACGGTTCGCGGCGGAGCATGAACGGCGGCTCGACAATCGTATATCCTTTTTTCATGAGCTTGTCGAGCGCGAACTTCTGCAGGGCAAAGTCGAGCATCGCCACTTTGTCCTTGAGATAAAAGAATCCCGCCCCGGAGACTTCTCCGGCTTTCTTGAATTCGGCCTGACCCTTCTTTTCGAGCCAGTCTCCGTGGGGAATCAGATTCGGCTTCTTGACTGGTTCACCGCGCATTTTCACGATGGCGTTGCCGGTCGAGTCTGGGCCAACGGGAACAGAATCGTGCAGGATGTTCGGAAGGCGCATGAGCTTTTCTTTGATTTCGGCAAAGAGCGCGTTGCTACGCTCCTCGATTTTCGCGATTTTCTCGGGAATCTGCTTCGCGTCTTCGAGCGCCGCCTTGACGTCTTTTCCTTCTTTGCGGAGCTTGTTTATTTCCTCAGAAATTTTGTTGCGCCCGCTTCTCAAATCCTGGGCTTCCTTTGAGAGCTTGCGGTGCTCCTCGTCTTTCCGCAGAATGTCGTCAATCCAGGCGAGTTTTTCAGCGTCATTCCTCTTCTCGAGGTTCTTTTTCATGACATCCGCGTGCTCGCGGAGGAACTTGAGCTCAATCATGGGGAAATAGAAAACGACTCACTATATAAACATTTCCGGAAAAAAGCACAGGACTTCCGGAAGATTTTCGACGACGGAAGGCGCACTGGACACAGAATGTGTGCGCGGCGCTTATTAAGGACTTCTTCTTCGGATTTTACATGGAAACCAAAAACGCATTGGCAGTCTTCGAAGGCAAAGGTATCCGCAAAACATGGCATGAGAAAGAGTGGTGGTTCTCTGTTGTTGATGTAGTCGAAGCGCTTACTGAAAGCACGGACGCAAAAGATTACTGGTACCGCCTTAAGAAACGAGAGCAGGAATCCGGCGGAATCGAGTTATCGACATTTTGTCGACAACTGAAACTTACCTCTGCTGATGGGAAAAAATATGAAACAGATTGTTCCAACACTGAAGGCTTGTTTCGTATCATCCAATCGATTCCTTCGAAACATGCCGAACCCTTCAAGCTGTGGCTCGCGAAAGTAGGATATGAACGGGTACAGGAAATCGACAACCCGGAGCTTGCGCAGAAGCGCATGTACGAACTCTACAGGGCCAAAGGATACTCGGATGAGTGGATTGAGAAGAGAATTCGGGGGATAGCTGTCAGGCAAGAATTAACGGATGAGTGGAAAAAAAGGAATGTCCAGGAGGGAAAAGAATACGCGATTCTCACAAACGAAATTAGCAAGGCTACTTTCGGGAAGACGGTCCAAGATTACAAGGAATTCAAAGGGCTCCAAGGGCACAACCTCAGGGACCACATGAACAATTTGGAACTCATCTTCACGATGCTCGGAGAGGCCTCAACTACGCATATAGCAAGAGGCAAGAACGCGCAAGGCTTCGTCCAGAACAAGGGAGCGGCGCAGGAAGGAGGAACGGTCGCAGGCATAGCAAAGACTGAACTTGAGAAGCGGAGCAGACTGAGCGTGTCAACGCCCGAGAATTATCTCACGACGCCGGAGTCGAAGAAAAGAATTGGTGGGAAAAAATAAGGCTAGGAGTACACCAGCGCTCCAATCTCCTCGTACTTGTACTCCCGGAGCACGCCATAAATCTCGTAATCTTTGATTAAATCAGGGAACTTCTGTCGCAGTGCCTTGAGGAGGCTGTCGAAGTGGCCAGGATTTTCCGCCATGACATCGATGATGTAATCCCATTTTCCGATGAGCGAGGCGACGTAGGTGATGTGCTTTTGCTGGCGCAGGAAGCGGACGAACTCCTCTTCCTTTTCAGCGGAAGGGTTGTAGAGCGAGATGAAGACGTAATTGATTGTCGGAAACCCCATGCGCGGCGGATTGAAGATGGGCTTGAACTTGGCGATTACCTGGTTATCAATCAGTTTTTGGATGCGGTTGCGAATGGCGTCGCGCGAGAGGCCAACTTTCTTCGCTAATTCCGCGAAAGAGGCTCTCGCATCCTCGTCCAAAGCGCGGATGAGTTTCTTGTCCAATTCATCGAACCGATACTGTTTGCCGTACTCCAAGATGAAGGGCTCTTTCGCCGCAATCTTTTTTTGTTTTTTCATCAACAAGTAAACCACGCTTAGAATATAAAAAACTATCGTGTTTCGCGCGTTTTTTTGGAAATAAGTATTTATCTCACTGGAATGACCCCTTCTTATGGTCAACGCACCTCTTTTTACGACTCTGTATTATTGTTCTGAGCGTCCCATCGACAAAATCACCCCAGACAAGCTCGAAATAACCGAGCGCATGTTCACACTCGCGAGGCAAGCCGTTCCCGGCGTCGCACTGCTCGGGCAGACTCCAGAATTTGATCCTATCGTTCGCATTGGGACAGATGTTCCACTGGTCGCAATAGAAGTGTCTTACAAACGCCCCTACAGGAACGCGCCATTTACCTCCGCTCCTTTGCCAGATGATGCTTGTGAATGGGTCAATGTCGAAGCAGGGGAATATCGAGGCGGCAGTTTTCATGCGGTAACTTTAGACGATGTCCGAAGCTTGGCGCAGCCTGCTGCTTTTTCAAGAGATTTTCTGGACAATTTAATCGAGCCATCAAAGCGCTTGGCTGACGGGCCTGAAGGATTGCTCGAATTTGTCGGAGACATCCCAAAATCCCATCGTCCCGGACTCTACCTCTCACTTGCCGCGAGAATCGAGAGGTATTTCGAGAATGGAATGGCGCGGCTCTCAGTCGATAGTGAAGGAATGCAACAGTACGCAGATTTTGTCGCCTATTTGCGAGAAGAGGCAAGAATAAGGCCGCCTGCTCCAAGCTTCATTCAAATGCAGGAGCGTCTTGTTGCCTTGCCGGTCTGGACTCCATTGGAAGAACGGGCCAGAGTGGCGCGTCAAAGAAAAAGGAGAAGGACCGCCTAGTTCCAAAGCGCCTCAAAGTAGCGCCGGTAGTGCTCCGCGTTCTGCTCCGAACTGATGTCGAACGCCGTAGGCGGAGAACCAGAAATCAACGTGATGACGTGCTCTTTGAAGATAAAGATGCCGACGGGAAAGACCGCGTCGACATAGCGAATCTCGTCTTTCTTTCCGTACATCCCTTCCTTCACATAGCTCTTCTGGTGCACTTGCTGAATGGAACGATTGAGGACTAGCTTCAGGGGAATGCCCTGTTTCTTTCGCAAGTCATGGTACCACTTGAAGAATCCTGCCATGCCGGGGTCTGAGATGTGTTCGTTGACGCCGAGGACGAGAAGCTCTCCTTCTTTCTCGAAGAGTTCTGAGAAGAGCGCTTTGATGCCTCTAAACCCTTCAAAGACCCTGCTCGCCTGCTTCACTTCACTATGCTTCGCCAGGAGCTGAGGAAGGAGTGATTGGATGGACGTTTTGCGCTCCTACAGTCCCTGAATTTTATTCTCGATGTACTCCATCAAGCTTGAGGGGTGCGTCGCTGA